>CAISKJ010001332.1 GCA_903885885.1 uncultured delta proteobacterium | reverse complement strand
CGCGTGAGTCGACCCTGCTCGATGACGGTGCCGTCGCCGCGGTACGGCGTGATCACGAGCTCGCGGTTGGTCGCGTGCACCATGCAGAAATTCACCACGCTCTCGGAGTACCGCTGCCAGGTGCGCATGCCGGTCTCGTAGAGCTGGGCCCCAGCGCCCGCCGAGGTGATGTACACGGTTCCGCGGCGCCCCGCGACCTCGTTGCCCATGCCGTCGATCTCTTTGCTCATCTCGAAGACGTGCTCGTGTCCGTTGAACACGACGTCGACGCCGAACTCGTCGAAGACCGGCGGCCACGTGCGGCGGATGAAGGCGATCTCGTCGTCGTTGGTGTAGCGCGACGACCCGAAGGCGGGCTTGTGGTGCACCGCCACGATGAAGGGCACGCGCGCGCGGTTGGCGCGGGCCGCGGTGAGGTCGGAGCGGAGCCAGGTGAGCTGCGTGCCCGCGATGCTGCCGGCGGGGTCGCGCGCGGTGTCGTTGAGGAAGACGAAGTGCACCGGCCCGTAGTCGAACGAGAAGTAGAGCTCGCTGCGCTCTTCGCTGTCGTTCTGGGGCTGGGCGAACTGCATGAGGTAGTTGACGGCGAGGTTGTCGTGGTTGCCGTGCGCCATCACGATGGGCATGTGCGTGAGCGTCGGCGTGGCCGCCGCGAACCACTGCTGCCACGCGTCTTGAATGGTGCCGAGGAGCACCGCGTCGCCCGAGAACACTTCGAAGTCGGGCTGGCGCATCGCGGTGACCGACTGCATGCGCTCCTGCACCATGCGCCACACGGCGAAGCTGTCGCGCGAGTCGCCCGTGACGGCGAAGTTCACGTCGTAGTCGGTGCGGCCGGCCGCGGGCGCGGTCTTGAAGCTCTGCACCTCGCTCCAGTGCCCTTCGCCGCCGACGCGGTAGTAGTAGGTCGTGTCGGGGGTGAGGCCGCACACGTGGGCCTCGTGCGTGGTCACCTGCGCGGCGCCGCTCGCGCCGGTGCTCACGTGCCCCGTGGCGGTGCGGTCGAGCGTCATGCGGGCGGTGCCGTACTGCACCACCGTGGCGCGCGTGTCGGCGTCGGTGTTCCAGAGGAACGCGATGGTGCTCGACGGGTCGGCGGGCCACGAGACGTGCACGGCCGTGGGCGTGGCCATCGCGCCGAAGGTGGTGCGATCGTCGCGGTAGTTCATGTACGCGCCCTGCTCGGTGCGCACGGTGTGAGCGCAGCCCATGGGCATGTAGCGGAGCGGCGCGAAGCTCGGGTCTTCGCCCGTGTCGGCGGCGGCGTCGTTGGTGGCCACGTCGCCGGTGGGCGCGGCGTCGGTGACCGCGGGCACGGGCGTCTGACAGGCGCCGAGCGCGGCGAGGAGGGGGAGCGCGAAGCGAAGAGCGTGTCGCATCGGGGTGCCTTTCAGAACGATCCGGTGAGCTGAAGGTTGAAGAGGTCGTTGACGACGACGCCGCTGCCGGGGCCGCGGCCCGCGAGGTCGCGGTACTCGTTCTGGATCGTGTACGAGGCCTGGGCCTTGAAGCCGTGGCCGAGCTGGTACCAGTTGAGCCCGAAGGTGACGTCCATGGTGTCCATGAAGTCGCGGTAGACGATGCGCGAGGCCGACGGGGGCGGTCGCACGCCGCAGTCGCTCCCCTCGCTGCGCGTGATGCAGTTCGAAGGGTCGAAGCGCTGCACGCGGGCCACCACCTCGAGGTGATCGCGGACGTACGGCGCGGGCACGAAGTAGCCCGCCTGCACGAGCCACCCGAGGCTCTGCGTGTTGGGGGCGGCGTTGGTGTCGGTCTCTTGCGTGTCGCGCGCGTAGACCTCGGCGTAGAGCGACGCGCCCCACGCGCTCGCGTAGAGGTCGGCGCCGAGCGAGATGGCCTGGATGCGGTTGGGCACCGGGTTCGTGGCGCCGCGCAAGGTCACCAATCCCACCTGGCGGATCTGCCCTGCGGCGTTGAGGCCGATGGACAGCGTAGGCGTGCGCGGGAGGCCGACGGAGCCCTCTTGAAACGACCGCGGGCGCCCGAGGGGATTGACCACCACGCGGCCCGCGTAGAGGAAGAAGCCGTCGAGGTTGAAGGGGTTGTTGGGGCCCTTTCCGTTGAACACGCCGGCGTAGTACTCGACGAGGTCGCGGGGCCCGGCCCAGCCCCACACCATGACGCCGGTGTCGAACGAGGGCACGAAGCGCACGCCGCTCGCGTTGGCGCCGCCGGACCAGAGCGCGTTGTCGACGAACTGGAGGCGGCTGCCGGAGACGAGCTCCTGCCGCGAGAAGGGCACGCGAAACTGACCGATCTGCACCTGGAGCCAACGGCGCACGGGCACGAGCGCGTAGGTGTCGAAGAGCTCGAGGCGGTCGCTCAGGCCGAACTCCATGCGCACCTGCAAGAGCGGGTGCGCCTGGCCGTGCACCACCATGCGCGTGCGTCGGAGGTTGACCCCGGGCGCGACGGAGAAGTTCGACACGCTCTCGTTGTCGTAGCCCGTCTGGTAGATGAACTGCGGCTGCGCATAGAACCCGATGTCGAGCCATCGCTCGGCGACGCCCTCGGGGTAGCGGCTCTGGCCCGCGTGACCGCCGGCGGCGAGGGGCGTGGAGAACTCCGCGGGGCGCAGGTCGGGCGACGCGAGGGAGCCCGTGAGCCGGTCGCCGAGGGTGAGCTGACCCGGCGCGAGGGTGCCCGCGGGGGGCGCCCAATCGGCGCGGGGCTCTTCCCACAGGCGTACGGCGTGGGCGCTCAGGGGCGCGAGGGCGAGGGCGAGGGCGAGCGACGAGAGGGAGAGGCGAGCGGTGCGACGCACGGCGACGAGTCGTACAGGTCGTCGTGTGACAAGTATGTGATGGCTGGGTGAAGTTGCGCTGTCGCGCGCTCAGGGGGCGGCGTTGGCGGCGGCGGGCGTGGGGCGGCTGACGGCGAAGGCGCCGGTGCCGTTGGGCAGGCGCCCCCAGGTGTTGGGGGCGGTGGTGGCGCTCATGGGATAGAGCTCGCTGAGCACGACAGACCCCGAGGGCGAGAGCACCCACACCGTTTCGCCGCGGCTCGCGCTGAGGCTCCAGGCCGCGTGGAAGCACGTGCTCGGGCCGCCGTCGAGGCACGCGGTCTGCGGCCCGGCGCCGGCGTCGGCCTGGTTGGCGAGCACGAGCGCGTACTGCCCCGGCGCGAGCGTGGTGCCCGGCGGAAAGCGGATCGCGCGCGAGAGCCGCGCGCCGCCGTCGGCCTCGGAGTCGGCCACCTGGAGGTCGGAGAGGTCGACGGGCGCGGCGCCCGCGTTGAAGAGCTCCACCCACTCGTCGCCCGCGGCGCTGATCTCGTTGATGACGAGGCGCCCCGCGTCGGCGCTCGCGTCGGGGGCGACATCGGCGGTGCTCGTGTCGGCCGCGACATCGGCGGTCGCGTCGGCGGTGATCGCGTCGGGGGCGGTCGCGTCGGCGGTGGTGGCGTCGGCCGCGTCGGCGGTGCTCCCGTCGGGCGACGTGTCGGTCGAAGTGCCGCCCGCGGTGGTGCAGCCGGCGAGCGCGAGCAGGAGGAGCCAGGATCTGTGTTGCATGATGCTCCCGCGCTCATAGCGCAGAAGGCGCCGGGCTGTCACACCGCGGTCAACGGGGCGCGGTGGGCGGCGAGGGCATGAAGTACGCGCGCGTGTTCGCGTGGACGCTCTCGTCGGCGAGCAGGGCGTCGACGGGCATCCATCGGTACCGGCTGTGCTGCGCGTCGGGGGGCGCGAGGTCGGCGCCCACGGCGAGCTCATAGGCGAGCACGACGTAGTGGGTGCTCACGCCGGGCGCGTCGAGGGCGTTGTCGTCGTAGAGGTGTTCGAAGGCGCCGAGGGCGCGGGCCTCGCCGATCGCGCGGGCCTCGCCGAGCTCGGCGGCGGTGATGCGTCGAAACGCGTCGCCGAGGCGTTCGCCCTTGTAAACACGGCCTCCGGGCACGAACCACGCGTCGCGGGCGGGGCGGTTCACGCGCCACCCGACGAGCACGCGGCCCTGCGGGTCGCGCGCGATGAGGTCGATGCTCACAAGCGGTGTAAGGTCGATAATCCTGATGAAGTCTTCGCGTTCGAGGCGCACGGGGGCGCGACGGTGCGCGATCGGCGCGGCGCGCGCAAGGGTCTGTTAGAGTGCCCGCGAGAGGGCAGTGAGCGCATGCGCGAGGCGACGCAGAACGAAGAGGTCTCGTGGTTCAAGGGGGACGCGCCGGCGGCCATGGGCGCGCTCGCGTTCGGGCTGTACCGCGGCGCCGTGGGCGAGGGGCCTCCGGCGCCCTCGATGGCGCTCGCGCCGCTGCGCCGCAAGCGGTGGATCTACCTCGGCGTGTACGATCCGCGCTTCGTCTTCGGCGTGGCGGCGGTGAACCTCGGCTACGCGTCGAACGCCTTCGCGTACCTCGGTGACATCGGCGGCCGCGGCCCCCGCGCGTGGTCGGCCGTGGGCACCCCGTGGAGCGCCCGCGCCGACCGGCGAAGGGCGCGCTGGGCGGCGGGCGGCGACGCGTTCGAGATCGAGCTCCCCGAGGGAGCGCGGGCCGGGCACGCGCGGGGCGCGCTCGCCGTGGGCGGCGTAGCGGTGCGCTTCGACCTCGCGCTCGTGGCCCCCGACGCGCGCTCGGCGGTGACCTGCGTGGCGCCCGCGGGCGACGACGCGCGGGGCCGGTGGATCGTCACCGTGAAGGACAACACCCTCACCGCCACGGGCACCGTGCGCTGGGGCGACGCGGAGCGCGCGGTGTCGGCCCCGGCCATCTTCGACGTGACCGACGCGTACGCGCCGCGGCACACCGTGTGGCGCTGGGCGAGCTTCGCCGGGCGCGACCGCGAGGGGCGCCGCGCGGCGGTGAACCTCTGCGCGCTGCACAACGACTCGGAGCGCGCGAGAGAGAACGTGCTGTGGCTCGACGGGGCGCCGCGGGCGCTCGGGGCGGTGCACTTTCACTTCGACGCGTCGGCGCCGGGGAGCGCGCCGTGGCGCATCGCGGGCGACGGCGTCGACCTGCGCTTCGAGCCGTCGGGGATGCGCGTCGGCCACGAGAACCTCGCGGTCGTGAAGAGCCGCTTCGTGCAGCCGTACGGGCTGTTTCATGGCGAGGTGCGCGGCGTGCGCTTCGAAGGCGTGCCGGGCGTCGTCGAGGATCACGACGCGCTCTGGTAGCCGCTGCGTCCTGTGCGCCGCGGGGGGGCTGCGAGCGCTTGACACACCCGGCGCGAACACGTTGCCATCGGTCTTGAATGGAAGGACCTGTGGTGACGCATGAATGACCTCTCGGCGAGAAGACGCCTCACAGCGCTCGCGGCGGCCTTGCTGCTCGGCGCGTGCGCGGGCAACCCCGTGGTGGGAGGGCGCCCCGACGCGGGCGCCGACGCGGCCGACGCGCAAGACGTCGCCGACGCGGGCGACGCGAGCGACATCGGCGACGACGACGCGCGCGACGCGCCCGCCGTGGGCGATGTGAGCGACGTGCGCGACGCGGCCGACGCGCCCGTGGGATGCCGCGCCAACGCCGACTGCGCGGGCGACCCGGGCGGCGCGGTGTGCGACGTGGCGAGCGGGCGCTGCGTGCGCTGCGTTCCCGCGGATGACACGTGCCCCGCGGGCCAGCGTTGCGACCCGATGAGCTTCGTGTGCGTCGACGGGTGCCGCAACGACGAGGGCTGCGCGGACCCCGTCGCGGCCGACGGCGGCGCGGTCGACGCGGGCGACGACGGGGGCGTGGCCGCGCGCGTGTGCGACACCACCGCGCACCGCTGCGTGCAGTGCCGCGTCGACGACCACTGCCCCGCGGGCATGCTCTGCGCGGGGCAGGTGTGCGTGATGGGCTGCAGCGCCACGCGACCGTGCGTGGGCGCGGCCACGTGCTGCGACGGCGCGTGCGTCGACACGCAGACGAACGTCTCGTCGTGCGGGGCGTGCGGTGCGCGCTGCGCCGTGGCGAGCTGCACGGCGCCCTTCGGCGACTGCAACGGCGACGCCGCCGACGGATGCGAGACCGACACCTCGCAGAGCGGGTCGCACTGCGGCATGTGCGGCCGCGCGTGCAGCTTCGCCAACGCGACGGGCGCGTGCTCCATGGGCACCTGCGCGATCAGCGCGTGCAACGCGGGCTTCGCCGACTGCGACGCGTCGCCCGCCAACGGCTGCGAGACCGACCTCGCCGTCAGCGTCGCGAGCTGCGGCGCGTGCGGCCGCGCGTGCAGCTTCGCCAACGCGGCGGCCACCTGCGCGATGGGCGCGTGCGTGATGGGCGCCTGCGCCGCGGGCTTCGCCGACTGCGACGGGAGCGCGGCCAGCGGCTGCGAGACGCCCACCACCACGACGGACCACTGCGGCGCGTGCGGGCGCTCGTGCAGCTTCGCCAACGCGGCGGCCGCCTGCGCGATGGGCGCCTGCGCGCTCGGCGCGTGCCGCGCGGGCTTCGCCGACTGCGACGGCCTCGCGGCGAACGGCTGCGAGGCCGACCTGACGACGAGCCCCGCCACCTGCGGGCGCTGCGACGTGGCGTGCCGCTTCACCAACGGGAGCGCGGCCTGCGCGGCGGGCGCGTGCGCGCTCGGCGTGTGCGACGCGGGCTTCGCCGACTGCGACCGGAGCGCGGCCAACGGCTGCGAGGTGACCCTCGCCACGAGCGCCGCGCACTGCGGGGCTTGCGGTCGGGCGTGCGTGTTTCCCAACGCGGCGGCGACGTGCGCGGCCGGCGCGTGCGTGATGGGCGCCTGCGCGGCGGGCTTCGCCGACTGCGACGGCGACCCTTCGAACGGCTGCGAGGTGGCCCTCGCCACGAGCACCGCGCACTGCGGCCGCTGCGGCAACGCGTGCAGCTTCGCGGGCGGATCGGCCGCGTGCGTGGCGGGCGCCTGCCAGCTCACCATGTGCGCCGCGGGGCGCGGCGACTGCGACGGCGACCGCGGCAACGGCTGCGAGACCGACCTCGCCGTCACCGTGGCGAGCTGCGGCGCCTGCGGGCGCGCGTGCGTCGCCGCCAACGCCACGCCCGCGTGCGCCATGAGCGCGTGCGCGGTGGCCTCGTGCGACGCGGGCTTCGCCGACTGCAACGGGCGCGCGGTCGACGGCTGCGAGGTGAGCGTGCGCACGGACCCGAGCCACTGCGGCGCCTGCGGCCGCGCCTGCGCGCTCGCCAACGCGGTGCCCGCGTGCACGGCCGCGGTGTGCACCGTGGCCGCGTGCGCGACGGGCTTCGGCGACTGCGACGCGCGCGACGACAACGGCTGCGAGACCGACCTGCGCTCCGCCGTCGCGAGCTGCGGCGTGTGCGGGCGGGCGTGCAGCTTTCCCCACGCGGCGGCGTCGTGCGCGATGGGCGTGTGCGCCCTGGGCGCCTGCGACGCGGGCTTCGCCGACTGCAACGGCGCGCCCGCCGACGGGTGCGAGGTCGACCTTCGCAGCAACCCCTCGAGCTGCGGCGGGTGCGGCCTGGCGTGCAGCTACGCCAACGCGACGCCCGCATGCGTGGGCGGCTTCTGCGGGCTCGGCGCCTGCAACGCGGGCTTCGCCAACTGCGACGGAAGTCCCATCAACGGGTGTGAGGTTGATACGCGCAGCGCGGTCGACCACTGCGGCGCGTGCGGGCGCGTGTGCTCCACGGGGCGCTGCACGGCGGGCGTGTGCGACCGCGGCGGCGACGGCTCCGACGGCGCGCTCACGGTGACGACGGCGACCACCCTCGCGCCGGTAGCGACGCCCCTCGCGGCCGACGCGGCGGCGGGCGCGACCACCCTGCGCGTGGTGAGCGCGAGCGGCATCACGGCCGGCAACGAGGTGCTCGTGATCGCCATGCAGGGCGCCGACGCGGGGCACTACGAGTTCGGCCGTGTGGTGGGCGTCACGAGCAACACGGTGACCCTCGCCGCGGGCGTGGCGGCGCCCTTCGCGGGGGCCACCGAGCGCGTCCAGGTGGTGCGCGTGTTCCGCTACAGCGCGCTCACCGTGAGCGCGGGCCAGACCCTCGCCACCACGGCGTGGAACGGCTCCACGGGCGGCGTTCTCCCCGTGCGCGTGGCCGGCGCGGCCACCATCGCGGGCGACCTCGTGGCGAGCGGGCGCGGGTTCCGCGGCGGCGCGGGTGACGCGGGCGGGCGCATGTGCGGCCCGGGCGCGCAGGGCGAGTCGCCGACGGGGGTGGGCGGGCG
>CAISKJ010001331.1 GCA_903885885.1 uncultured delta proteobacterium | reverse complement strand
GGTGTAACGCATGGCCGCGGCGGGGTCGCCGTCGACGGAGCCGAAGTTGCCCTGCCCGTCGACGAGCACCCTGCGCCTGGCGAAGTCTTGCGCCATGCGGACGAGCGCGTCGTACACCGAGGTGTCGCCGTGCGGGTGGTACTTGCCGAGGCACTCGCCCACCACGCGGGCCGACTTCTTGTACGCCTGGTTCCACACCAGCTTGAGGCCGTACATGGAGTAGAGAATGCGGCGGTGCACGGGCTTCAGCCCGTCGCGCGCGTCGGGGATCGCGCGCCCCACGATCACGCTCATGGCGTAGTCGAGGTAGCTCTTCTGCATCTCCTCTTCGATCAGCGTGGGTACGAGGGACCCGCTCGAAGGAGGGATCGCATCAGGCCCCGCAGGGGGCGTCGCGGTGGTGTCGCTCATGGCCGTTCAGTCGCCTCTCGGATCAACCAAATTCCCCATCAAAAACGGGGTCTGCGGGTTCTATCAGACCGCGTGTTTCACTGCCATTCTTCGCGAATCGCAACCGAGATTTCCGTGACGTAGCCCGTCACTTCCGACCGTTCGCGCGCACCGGGAAAGACGGCGGCGGGCGACGATTGTTGGCCGGAGCGAGACGTGATGGTGGTCTCGCGCCGCTGGCCGTGCACCCGGGGCCTCGTTTCGTCTACGATCGCGACCGATGCGTACCCGTCTTGTCGTCCCGTCCGTGTTGCAGTTCGTCGTCGTGACCTTCGCGGGCTGCGGCACCTCCTCGACGGCCCCCGCCGACGCCACGCCCGCCGACGTCGCCGCCGACCGCGCCGACGCGATCACCGACTCGCCCGCCGACGTGTGCGTGCTGCCCGACGCCGACCCCGCCGACCCCGACGGCCAGCAGCCCGGCTTCGCCTGCGGGCGCGCCGCCGACGCGGGCTCCGCCGTGCAGTGCCCCGAACGCCGCGTGTGCGCCCGGGACGAGTGCGGTGCGGGCTGCGTGGCGTGCGAGTCGACGCTGTTTTGCATCCCCGCCAGGCTGCCCGACGGAGGGCGCCCCGATCGCTGCGCGCAGAAGGAGACCTGCGACCCCGACGGGTGCGGCGAGGGCTGTCGCGCCGTCGGTTGATAACCCGCTCGACGGCCGGTCGGCCGTCACACGCATAGATCAGGTGTGGACCGTCGTCGCCCGCTCCGTCGCCGCGGCGCCCGAGGCCTCGGTGCGAGCCGTTGCCATGAGCACGGCAGCGAGCGCCGAGCACACCGCGGCGACGGTGAAGATGGTCGGCACCGCGGCCACGCCGCCGAGCGCGCCCGCGACGCTGAGCGCGAGCGCGCTGCCGCCGCCGAAGACCACGGTGTACTGAATCCCCTGCGCCGACGCGCGCACCTCGGGCGGCGCGATGCGGTCGAGCAGCTCCACCGACGCGAGAAAGTAGGTGCCGAACGCGAGCGCGTGGAGCGACTGCGCGAGGCCGATCGCGAGGGTGCGGTCGCTGAACGCGACGACGCTCCAGCGCGCGACGCTGGCGGCGAAGGAGAGGGCCATCACGCGCTCGGCGCCGATGCGGGCGAGCCACGGCCGCGCCCAGAGCATCACGGCCACCTCGCACGCGACGCCCAGCGCGATGGAGGCGCCCGCCCACGCGCCCCCTGCCCTCGCCGCAAACCACGCGGGAAACAGCATGTCGTAGGGCGCGAGCCCCATCTGCTGGAGCACCCCCGCGGCGAGCACGCGGGCGATGCGACGGTCGCGCGCCATGCGCACGAACGCGGGCCACAGCGAGGCCCCGGGCCGCGGCGCCGCCTCGGGCAGC
>CAISKJ010001330.1 GCA_903885885.1 uncultured delta proteobacterium | reverse complement strand
GCCGTGTTGCCGCCGCCGCCGCCCGTGGTGCTCGGCGCGGGGGCCGTGGTGGCGCCGGCCTCGGGCGGAGGGCCCGCCGACTCGTCGATGGGGCCGTTGGTCGGCGCCGCGTCTTCGGCGGGTTGGTCGGACTCGGGGTGGTAGTTCGTGGCGCTGACGTAGGCGATCACGCTGGGGACCACGAGGCCGAGGCCCAACACGAGCGAGCCGACAGAGACGGCCGTGAGCGCGGTGTCGGTGCCCCCCGCCGCTGCGTCTTCGAGAAAGTATCCACCGACGCCGCCCGCGGCCGCCCCGAGGAGCGGAAACACGATGTACGCCCAGCGAGGCCGGGCGCCCGCCGCGGCCTGAATGAGCGTGACGGTCTCGGCGCCCAGGAGCGCGCAGCCGATGATGCCCTTCGCCGTCGGAGTTACCACGTTGACGTTCTGTGCGAACGACTCGGTGGTGTGAGTAAGAACAACCGTGCTCGCGATGCCCGCGAGGGTGATGGCCGCGACAGCCTTGCGCATGAAGCCTCCGATGCCCGTACCTATATGCGTCCAACGCCTCAGTAGCGCGGCCGGCTCGAAACGTTCGGCACGCTACCATCGGCCCCACGGGCGTCAAGACACTGTGTCGGCCTCGAAAGGCCATATTTCGCGTCGATCGCGCGCGGGCAGAGGTTGTACCCTGCGGCGCCGCCATGAGCATGAACGACAAGGTCATCATCACGTGCGCCCTCAGCGGCGTCGTCACGTCGCGGGCGCAGTGCGCCGCGATCCCCTACACCGTCGAAGACTTCGCGCGCGAGGCGAAGCGCGCGTGGGATGCGGGCGCCACGGTGCTCCACATTCACGCGCGCACCGACGACGGCATGCCCGACTACAGCGCCGAGCGGTACCGCGCCGTCGGCGACGCGATCCGGGCGGTGTGCCCGATCATTCTCAATTTCTCGACGGGCACCATCGACCCCGAGGGGCGCAAGGCGCCGCACGTCACCGACTACAAGCCCGAGATCGCGGCCCTCAACATGGGCTCGATGAACTACGCGAAGTACAACCCCAAGCGTAAGGGCTGGGTGTTCAACTTCGTGTTCGAGAACTCGTTCGACTACATCGCCGAGCTCCTCACCAAGATGAACGCCGCGGGCGTGAAGCCCGAGCTCGAGTGCTTCGACACGGGCCACGCCTCGTCGGCCGAGGCCCTCGTCGACATGGGCCTCCTCAAGGCCCCGCTCGATTTCTCGCTCGTGATGGGCGTCGTGGGCGGCATCAAGGCCACCACGAAGCACCTCGCCTTCGCGGCGGAGAACCTCCCGCCCGGCAGCACGTGGAAGGTCGTGGGCATCTCGCGCGAGCAGTGGTCGCTCTGCGCCGCGGCCCTCACCCTCGGCGGCAACATCCGCGTCGGTCTCGAAGACAACTTCTACCTCCCGAGCGGCGAGATGGCGCGCTCCAACGGCGACCTCGTCGAGAAGGCCGCTCACATGGTGCGCGACATCGGCCGCCACGTGGCCTCCGTCGACGAGGCCCGCGCGATGCTCTCACTCCCCCCTCGCTGAACGGGCGCCGCCATGTACCACACGATTCTCTACGACGTGACCGCCGTCGAGGGCGGCTCGATCGCCACGATTACCCTCAACCGCCCCGAGCGAAAGAACTCCATCGGCCCCGAGATGGCCAACGAGGTGCTCTACGCGCTCGAGAACGCCGAGCGCGAAGACCACGTGCGGGCCGTGATTCTCACGGGCGCGGGCGGGCACTTCTGCGCGGGCGGCGACCTCGGCGCCCTCAGCGGCGGCCCCATGATCGCGACGCTTCCCATGAAGGGCGACTACGCCGACCTCATGCTCGCGATGATGCGCTACACGCGGCCCATCATCGCCCGCGTCGAGGGCGTCGCGATGGGCGGCGGCCTCGGCCTCGTGGCCGCGTCGCACTTCGCCATCGCGGCCACGGGGTCGGTGTTCGCCACGCCGGAGATTCACCGCGGCCTGTGGCCCATGATGATCTCCGCCGTGCTCGCGCGCACCGTGGCGCGCCGCGACCTCCTCGAGATGATGCTCCTCGGCGCGAAGATGCCCGCGGAAGAGGCCGCGCGGCTTCGCATCGTGAACCGCGTGGTGCCCCACGAGCACCTCGACGCCGAGGTGATGACCCTCGCGAAGGGCCTCGCGACGAAGTCTCCGACGGCCGTCGCGCGAGGCCTCGCGGCGTGGAGCAAGCAGGGCGACGTGGCCCTCGCCGAGGCGCTCCCGATGCTGCGCGACGAGCTCATCGGGCTCCTGTCGACCGACGACGCGCGCGAGGGGCTCATGGCCTTCATGGAGAAGCGCGCCCCCCAATGGACGGGCCAATAAGAGAGGTTTCGACGATGCCCACGATGCGAGAGAGGGTGGCAGAGCTCGAGGCGCGCCGCGCGCAGGTGCGCGAGATGGGCGGCCCCGACAAGGTGGCGAAGCAGCACGAGCGCGGCAAGCTCACGGCCCGCGAGCGCTTCGCGCAGTTCTTCGACCGCGGCGAGTGGTTCGAAGTCGGCATGCACGGCACGCAGATGGGCTCCGCCGCGGGCCCCGACGGCACCGACAAGCCCCCCGCCGACGCGGTGGTGTGCGGCTTCGGCAAGGTCGACGGGCGGCTCGTGTGCGCCTCGGCGTACGACTTCACCGTGAAGGGCGGCTCCATCGGCGAGACCGGCGAGGTGAAGGTCACGCGCATGCGCGAGATGGCCCTCAAGGGCCGGCACCCCATGGTGTGGTTCATCGACTCGGCGGGCGCGCGCATCGAGCCGGGCAAGAACAGCGAAGACGCCATCTCGCTCTTCGCGGGCTACGGGCACCTCTTTCGCGAAGAGGTGATCATGTCGGGCGTGGTGCCCCAGGTGGCCGCCATGGTGGGCCCCGGCGCGGCGGGCACGGCGTACATCCCGGGCCTCGCCGACTTCGTCCCCATGGTGAAGAACGTGGGCTCCATGGCCCTCGCGGGCCCGCCCCTCGTGAAGGCCGTCACGGGCCAAGACGTGGGCGAGCAGGAGCTCGGCGGCTCGAAGGTGCACTGCGAGGTGTCGGGCGTCGGCGACGGCGAGTACGCCGACGACGCGGCCTGCATCGCCGCGGTGCGGAAGTACCTCTCGTACTTTCCTTCGCACTGCGACGACGCGCCCCCGGTGGTGCCCTGCACCGACCCCATCGACCGCCGCGAGGAGTCGCTCCTCGACCTCGTGCCCGACTCACCGCGGCGCGCGTTCGACATGTATAAGGTGATCCGCGCGGTGGTCGACCACGGCGACCTCTTCGACATCAAGCCCCGCTTCGCGCGCAACCTCATCACCTGCTTCGCGCGCATCAACGGCCGCTCCGTCGGCATCGTGGCCAACAACCCGATGCAGCTCGGGGGCATCCTCGACATCGACGCCGCCGACAAGGGCGCCCATTTCATTCAGCTCTGCGACGCGTTCAACATCCCGCTCGTGTTTATGCAAGACACGCCGGGCTTCATGGTGGGCACGAAGGTCGAGCACGCGGGCATCATCCGGCACGGCGCGAAGATGCTCCACGCGATGAGCGCGGCCACGGTGCCGAAGCTCACCGTGGTGGTGCGAAAGGCCTACGGCGCAGGCTATTTCGTGATGTGCGGCCGCGCCTACGAGCCCGACCTCATCGTGGCGTGGCCCGGCGCCGAGATCTCGGTCATGGGCGCCGAGGGCATGGTCGGCATCGCCGCGAAGAAGCTCTTCCGCGGCGAGGAGCCGCCCCCCGAGGTGAAGAAGCAGCTCGTCGACATGATTCAGGGCTACATCGACATCACGCGCGTCGCGGGGTGGGGCCTCGTCGACGACGTGATCGACCCGCGCGACACGCGCCGCGTGCTCGCCTGGGGCCTCGAGCTCTCGCTGCACAAGACCCTCGAGCGGCCGCGTCGCAAGCGCGGTGTGATGCCCGTCTGATGGCCGCGAAGAAGGGCGCGCGCGTGGTCGACACGCTGCGCGAAGAGCTCGCCGAGCCCGTCGACGACGAGGCCGTCGAGGCCGAGGCCGCCGAGGAGGAGGCGCGCGATCAGCGGGCGCGCAAGCCCCGCGTGGTCGACGCCGACGTGGCCGCGCTGTTTCCCCCGACCGTGCCGGTGGCGCCCGAGACGATCACCGCGGCCTCGAAGGCGTGGCGCGAGGCGACGGACCGCGAGGCGCCCTCCATCGAGCGCCTCTCGGCCGCGGGCGTGATCGCGCGCATCGACGTCGACGCGCTCTCGGGCTACGTGGCGGTGGTGACGCGCGACGACACGTGGCGCGCGTTTCTGCCGCGCGAGCAGGTGGCCACGGTGGTGACGCTCATGCTTCGGCGCCCCTACGAGGAGCTCGCCGAGACCATGGCGAAGGGCCCCGGCGCCCTCGCGCCGCGAACGCCCGCGACCGTCAGCGCTGAGGCGCCGGAAACCTGAAGTTGCGCAGGAGGGTGTCGCGGAGCCATCCCTGGAGCTCCGCGACGTCGTCTTCGTTCGAGGCCAGTCGCACGACGAAGTGCCGGCCGCCGCTGGGCACCACGAAGGCCGCGGCCTGCAGCGAGTCGGTGCCGCGGCGGCCGTACTGCGCCACCCAGTAGCCCTGCGCGCCGCCGATCTCGTCGTCGCCGAGCGCGCGCATCGTGGTGGTCGCCTCGCCCAGCGTAGGGAGCGTGCGCGCGCCCGCCGCGAGCGTGCTGAACTCGCCCGCCGACGTGCCCGGCGAGGGCCTGCCCACTTCGAACACTTCGAGGCGCTCGGTGTGAACCTGGTGCGAGTACTCCTCGGAGCGCACCGTGCCCATCGCCTCGTGGCGCGCGTACTCCCAGCCGCCGGGGCCCGGATCGAAGGTGTAGGCCGTCTGCGGCGGCCGCGCGCACGCGGCACCGAGCGACAGCGAGAGCGCGAACATCATCGAGCGGAGCGTACGGTTCCCACGCATGGCGTGAGTGATAGGCACACCGCGGGGGCGGCGTCCAAGAACCCGCAGAGCGTCCCCTACGCGCGGAGGGTGACGGGCTCGATCTGCACGGCCTCGGGGCCGTTCCACGGGTCGGTGCGCAGGTTGCCGAGCACGTCGACGCGGGCGCCCACGAGGGGCACCTCCCCGCGCTCGCGCCGGGTGACGCCGTCGCGCACGAAGGCCGGCAGCGTGCGCCGCCCGATGAGCAGCGAGAGCCGCAGGTGCGCCTCGGCCACGACGCGCGCGTCGGTGATCTTCGCGCCGCGCACCATCACCCGCGCCTCGGGGTTCGAATCCCCCGTGGGCTCGAGCGCGAGGAGGTCGCGCGCGAGGCCCGCCGTGAGGTCGCCCTCGTCGAGGTCGGTGTCGCAGCGCTCCGCCGCGGGCGCGGCCCTCGGCGCGGCCGCAAGCGCGTCGGCGAAGGAGGCACGAAAGCGGTCGAGGCGGTCGCGGCGCACGCGCAGCCCCGCGGCGCCGTCGTGGCCGCCGCACGTGATGAGATCGCCGCGGCACTTGTCGACCGCGTCGAAGAGCTTCATCCCGCGGGGCGCGCGCACCGAGCCGACGCCCTCGTCGCCCTCCATCGCGACGACCGCCACCGCGACGTCGAGGCGGTCGACGAGGCGCCCCGCGACGATGCCGCCCATGCCGTGGTGCCACCCGTCACCAGCCACGACGATCCCCGCGGGGAGCGTCGCGCCGTACACGTCGCGCACCTGCTTCATCGCCGCGTCGATGAGGGCCGACGAGATCTCGCGGCGCTGCGTGTTGGCCTCGGCGAGCTGGTGCGCGAGCTCGGTGGCGCGCGCGGCGTCGTCGGTGAGCAGGAGCTCGAGCGTGGGCGTAGCCGAGCCCAGGCGCCCCGGCGCGTTGAGCAGCGGGGCGACGGAGAAGCCCACGTCGCGCGCCGTGAGGCGAAAGCGCAGCCGCGCCTCGGTGAGGAGCGCGCGCACGCCCGCGCAGCCCTCGCCGTCGGCGATGCGGTTGACGCCCGCGCGGGTGAGAATGCGGTTGTCACCGTGGAGGGGCGCGACGTCGGCGATGGTGCCGAGGGCCACGAGGTCGAGGAGCGGGCGCAGGTCGAAGCGCGGGTCGAGGCGCGCGCGCAGCGCGGCCGAGATCGAGAACGCGAGGCCCACCGAGGCGAGGCCCTTGAACGGAAACCCGCACTCGGGCCGGTGGGGGTTGAGAAACGCGAGGGCCGTGAGCGGCGCGTCGGGCACCTTGTGGTGGTCGACCACGATGGCGTCGATGCCGAGCGCGCGCAGGCGCTCGAGGCGCGGCTCGTCGCTGGTGCCGCAGTCGCAGGTGACGACGAGCGTGGGGCGATCGACGAGGAGGCGGTCGACGGCGGCGTCGCTGAGGCCGTAGCCGCCCGCGAAGCGCGAGGCCACGTGGGTGCGCACGTCGGCGCCGAAGTGCCGCAGCACGCGCGTGAGGAGCGACGCGCTCGTGATGCCGTCGACGTCGTAGTCGCCGAAGACCACCACGCGCTCGCCGCGGCGCGCTGCGTCGGCGAGGCGCTCGGCGGCGCGCTCGCGGTCGGCCATGGCGTCGGGGCGCGTGAGCTCGGTGAGGCGCGGCGTGAGGAAGCTGCGCGCGACGGCGGGGCTCGTGACGCCGCGGCGGGCGAGCACGCGCGCGACGAGGGGATGCAGCTGGAGCTCCCTCGCGAGCGAGGCCGACGCCTCGCGGAGGGAGGCTTCAGAGGGCGGGGGCGGGGGTTGTTCCATGCGGGCGGCGAGACGTTACCGCAACGAGGGGGCGCGCGACCTCGTTTGTGTGACGCCCGTCAGCGGCGAACCTCTACGATGTCGAGGCGCTGCGTCCACAACGAGTTGGTGAGAAAGCCCGACTCTTCGAGCACGCGCAGCAGCACCGCGGGCATGACCACGCAGTAGAGGAGCTGAATGAGCACCACGCTGTAGTCGGCGCGGATGTACTGCGTCGACTGCACGGAGATCATGAGCATGAGTAGGTAGCGCCACAGGGTGGGCCGGCCGCGCTCGCCCGCCATGCCCCAGCGCACCACGAGGGCGAAGGTGAGCCCGAGCACGCCGGCGAGCAGGATCACGCCGAGGGTGCCGCCGAGGAGGTAGCCGTCGCCCACCATGGCGCCCGCGGCGCCCGACGCGTAGCGCCCGTACCCGATGAGCTCGTTGCTGAGAAAGTCGGCGGTGTTGACCGTCTGCAGCTTCTCGGGCGCGAGCTGCGCGGGCACGAGCTGCAGGAGCTGGTCGGCGAAGTAGCCGATGCCGCGGTGCTCGCGGCCGTGGTTCACCACGAGCGCGCAATAGGCCTCCTTGGTGAGCATGGCGGCGTCTTCGGATTGCACCACGTCGAGCGTCGAGTCGATGTCGCGCACCGAGGCGTCGAAGCCCGCGCGCAGCCCCTCGTGCTGATGGCCGCGGTAGAAGCCGTAGAAGTCGAAGGCCTGCATCACGAGCGCGAGCGCCGGCGTGGCGCGCCACCAGCGGTAGGGCCCCGAGAAGGCGTCGGCGATCATGAAGGCGAGGAGAAACGGGTACACGGTGTAGCTGCGCGAGCCGCTGCCGAGCAGCAGGAGCAGCGGCACCTGCGTGCCGAAGAGCGCGAGATGGAACCAGCGGCGCTGCACCATCATGCGCGAGATCAACACGCCATAGCCGAGGCCCATGGCCATGAGCGGGAAGTACCAGACCTTCGAAAAGATCTGCGTGAGCAGGTAGCCCGCGCCGCCCTCGGTGCGCGACGAGAGGAGCGCGTCGGTGTCGCGCGCCATGTTGTCGCCGTAGTTGCTCGTGGGCATGAAGGTGCCCGTGGTGATCATGCGCTCGACGAAGGTCGACAGGTACGGCGCGAGGCCGAGCAGCACGAGGCCCGCGACCCGGATCGACGGCATGGACTCGCGCGTGAACAGCGGCTTCACCGTGGCCCGCGGCGCCACGAGCAGGTAGGCCGTGAAGAACGCGACCATGTAGTACGAGTGCAGCACCTGCACCTCGGTGACGATGGACACGTCGAGCACGACGGTCGACGGCGACTCGTACACCATGCGGTTGCCCGCGAGCCACGTGCAGGCCGGCTTGATGAAGTAGTAGTACATCCACCCGACCATCGAGAGGGCCGGGTTCGAGATGCGCAGCGTGCCGAGCGGGTCGCGCAGCGTGAGGATGATCACCGAGCCAGTGAGAATGCCGATCTCGGTGAAGATCGAGGGCAGCGCGTCGAGGCGCGCGGGGACGGCCACCCACCAGGCCCACACGCAGACCCCGATCCCAATGATGACCTCCGCGGCGACGGCGCGCGCGCTGGCCTTGCTCTGCCTGCGCGCGTCGAGCGTCTCGGTCGAGAGCGGGCCTTCGGGGGCCGCTACGTCGCGTTGTCTGGTCGCGAGGGGGGTCACGGTGTTGTGTCTTCGCGCGCTGCGGGGTCTGGCGCAACGCCCACGGTGGGTTGCGCCCCCGCCGCCCCCCGTTCGAT
>CAISKJ010001329.1 GCA_903885885.1 uncultured delta proteobacterium | reverse complement strand
GCGCCTTCGCCGACGGCCGCGTTCGACCCCGACGCGCTCGGCCGCGCGGCGCTGCGCGACGCGACCTCGGTGAGCGCCGACGCGTTGCGCGCACGCGCCCGAACGGCGCGCCTCGACCGCTGGCTCCTGCACCCGTACCTCGGCCCCGCGATCTTCGTGGCCCTCATGGCGGGCCTCTTCAGCGCGGTGTTCCTCGTCGCCGACCCGGCCAGCGCCGTCGTCGATCGGGCGATGCACGCGCTCGCGAGCGCCGTGGGGCCGCGCCTCGGCGACGGGCTCCTGCGATCGTTCGTGGTCGACGGGCTCCTCGGCGGCGCGGGCACGGTGCTTATCTTTCTGCCGCAGATCGTGGTGCTCACCGTCGCGATGGAGCTCCTCGACGCGTCGGGGTACCTCGCCCGCGGCGTCTTTCTCGTCGACCGGCTGCTCCGCGGCTTCGGCCTCGGCGGCAGGGCCTTCGTCCCGCTCCTCACGGGCCACGCGTGCGCGGTGCCCGCCATCGCCGCGACACGCATCATCCGCGACCCGCGCGAGCGCCTCACGGCCATGCTGGTCATTCCGCTCATGACCTGCTCGGCGCGCATTCCCACCTACGCCGTGCTGCTGTCGGCCTTCTTCGCGTCGCGGGGCGCGTGGTTTCGTGCGGGCCTCTTCGTGGCGCTGTACTTCTTCGGCATCGCGGCGGGCCTCGTGGCGAGCGCCGTGCTGCGACGCACCGCCACGCGCGGGCGCTCGCTTCCCCTCGTGCTCGAGATGCCCGCGTACCACACCCCCGAGGGCCGCGTGGTGATGCGCACCGCGACGCGCGCGGCGGTGCGCTTTCTCCGCGACGTGGGCAGCACCATCCTGGTCGCGAGCGCCCTTCTCTGGGGCCTCTTGAACGTGCCCATGCCCGCGGCCTTCGATCGTGCGGGCGACACCCACGCGATGCCCGCCGCGGTGGCGCGCATGCACCACAGCGTGGCCGCCGGCCTCGGCCGCGCGCTCGAGCCGGTGACCCTCGTCGCGGGCTTCGACTGGCGCGTCAACGTCGGGCTCATCGGCTCCTTCGGCGCGCGCGAGCTCATGGTGGGCACCCTCGGCGTGATCACCGGGCTCGAAGACGTCGACGACGACGGCGCGGCCCTCGCGGTGCGCCTCCGCGAGATCAAGCGCCCCGACGGGCGCGACGCCTACTCCACCGCGACAGGCCTCGGGCTCATGGCCTTCTTCGTGATCGCCTGCCAGTGCATGAGCACAGTAGCGGCCATCAAGCGCGAGACCCGCTCGTGGGGGTGGGCCCTCTTCACCCTCGCGTGGACCTACGCCGTCGGCTTCGCGCTCGCGGTCGCGGTGTACCAGGTCGCGCGCCTCGTCGGCGCCTGAGCGCGCGGGGGGTGTTGACGCGGGCCGCGCGCATCGGCTCCTATCGCCGCGCCAACGGAGGAGTCACCTGATGCTTCGCGCGCTGCGTCGCCTTCTGCCTTGCGTGTTCGCCCCCCTGCTCTTCGTCGCGTGCGCCGAGAGCGGCTCGGGCTCCAACGCGCCGCCCGTCGACGCAGCGCCCGCCGACGGCGCGCCCGTCGACGCGCCCGTCGCCGACAGCGGCCCTGACGCAATGCCCGCGTCCATCGACACCGAGGCCCCCGCGCGGGTGCGCGCCGGTGAGGTGATCGCCGCGCGCTGCGTGGTGCGCAACCGCGCAGGCGAGGTGATCGCGCCGGCCCCGCCCACGACGGTGGCCTTCGATCCCCCGACGGCCGTGCGCATGGACGGCGAGCGCGTGATCGCCTCGCGCGTGGGCACCGTGACCGCGCGCTGCGCCCTCGCCGACGCGCCGCTGCGCGACGAGACGCCGGCGTCGATCGAGATCGCCGCGGGCCCTGCGGCGCGCGTCACCACCACCCTCGATCGCGGAGGCATCGCGGCGGGCGAGATGGGCACCGCGATGTGCACCGTCGTCGACGCCGAGGGCAACGCGGTGACCGATGCGCCCGCCACGATCGCCACCATGCCCATGGGCGACGGCGTGCGCGTGATGGGCACGACCATCGCCGCCACCCGCGCGGGCGCCTACATGGTGAGCTGTCAGGTGATGGGCGCCACCGGTGAGCCCGCCGTTCTCATGGTGAGCCCGGCGCTGCCCGCCACCCTGCGCATCGCGCGGGCGCCGGACCAGCCCGTGTATCGCGTCGACGACGACATTCGCATCGACACGGTGGTCGAAGACCGCTTCGGCAACCGCATCGCGAGCCCGATGCTCGCGTACGACAGCGCGCCGATGGGGGGCCTCATGGATCGGCCCGCGGTGTACCGCTACCCCGTCGAGGGGCGGTTCACCGTCACCGTGCGCGTCACGGGGCCCACCGAAGGGGGCGCGGAGCTCAGTCAGTCGACGTCGTTCGTGGTCGACAGCAGCGGCCCGCAGGTGACGTGCGTCGGCGACGCCACGATGGTCGACCTCGCGCCCGGCGCGCCCCTCGCGGTGCGCGGCACGCTGCGCGATACGAGCGGCGTTCAGGCCGTGCGCGTGGGCGGCACGATGGTGCCCGTCGCCGACGATGGGAGCTTCGCGGGCACGGTGACCTCGCGCTTCGGCATGAACTTCGTCGAGGTGCGCGCCACCGACACCCTCGGCATGGAGAACGTGCGCACCTGCGTGTTTCTCGTGAGCAATCGGTGGCAGCCCGAGGCCGACCTCCTCGGCAGCGGCGTGTCGCTGCAGCTCGCGCAGCCGGCCATCGACGACGGCGACCCCGTGGCGCCCATCACCTCGCTCGACGACATTCTGCAGACGGTGCTCAACAGCCCGGGGCTCAGCGACCAGCTCGACGCGTCGCTGCGCGCCGCCAACCCGCTCAAGGACTCGTGCGACCAGGAGGTGTGCGTCTTCGGCCGCTGCGCCTGCGTGTTTCGCTCGAGCGTCAACTACGACGGGCGCGAGTTCGGCGGCCCCAACACCACGTCGCTCACGCTCGTCGACGGCGGCGTGCGCGCCCACGTGCGCCTCGAGAACCTCGGCATCCGGTTGCGGATCGGCGGCACCCTCAGCACCAGCGGGTGGGTGCGCTTCGCCAACATCGACGTCGACCTCATCTTCGACCTCGCGGCCCCCGGCGGCGCGCCGCGCGCCACGGTGCGCCCGGGCTCGGTGTCGGTGAACGTCGGCACCATTCGCACCGAGTTCGGCGGCATCACGGGCACCATCGTGAACGTGGTCGCCTCGCTCGCGAACGGCCTCGTGCGCGATCAGGTGTCGCGCCTCGTGCGCGACTACATCCAGAGCAACTTCAACGCGGTGCTCACGGGCCTCGTGGGCGGGCT
>CAISKJ010001328.1 GCA_903885885.1 uncultured delta proteobacterium | reverse complement strand
GTCGGACCAGCCGAAGAAGTGCACGGTCTCATTCAGCAGCGCGTCGGCGATCTCTTCGCGCAGCGCGACGGGGTCGTCGGTCTCGCGCTCTAGGCTCTTGCGAAAGAAGAGCACCTCGGTGAGGGCGTCGTCGGCGCCGACGAAGCGCACGGACTGGCGCGGGTCGACGCCCGCGGCCATGTCTTGCGGGGTGGGGTAGTCGACGCTGCGCATCGGCACGGCGCCGAGGGCGGTCTGCACGCGCGCGGGGAGCCCCTTGAGCACGTCGGCCGCGGCGGAGAGCACGTCGTCGTCGGTGAAGGCCTCGTGGCCCGCGTCGTCGTCGGCGGCCTTGTCGAGCTTGAGCGCCTCGGCCCACGCGCGGTCGCGGGTGGCGGTGTCGCCCGCGAGGTCGGCGGCGAGGCCCACGCCGTGCCACGCGTCGGCGCTCTCGCCGTCGGCGGCCACGAGGGCTTCGAAGTGCTCGCGGGCCGTCTGCACGTCGCCCACGGCGAGGTAGAGGTGCGCGATCTCGAGGAGCACCGGCGGCGACACGTCGGCCTCGCCGGGGGGCGGCGCGTCTTCGAGGGTGGCGCGCGCGGCGTCGACGGAGCCGAGGCTGATCTCGAGGCCGGCCTTGAGGGCGAGCGCGTCGACGAACACCTCTTCTTCGTCGGCCACGTCGAGGGCGCGCGTGGCGAGCTCGAGGGCCTCGGCGGCGCGGCCGTGCTCCGTCGCGAGGATCTCGGCCGACCACAGGAGCGGCGTCGCCCACTCGGCGTCGAGCGCGATGGCCGCGCGCAGGTGCGTGAGGGCGCGCTCGGTCTCGCCCTCCTCGCGGTCGCAGGCGGCTTGCAACAGCAGCCCGTCGCCCGCCGTCGCTTCGTCGCTCGCCAGCGTGACGCCGGCGCGGCGCGCGCCGTCGAGGTCGCCGTCTTCGAGGAGGTTCCAGGCCGACTCGATCAGTTCTTTGGGGTCTTTCATCGCGGGCGCCCCACTACCACAGTCCCGACGGGGCGCGCACTTCCCCGCGCGTTACAAGCGCGTGAGGGTCTGCCCGCTGAGCACCGTCGCGCGCAGCGAGCAGGGGTCGGTCACCACCGTGAGCACCAGCGTGGCGCACCCGGCGCCGAAGGTGAAGCCGTAGGTGCCGTACTGCGTGGGCGTGCAGCCCGTGAGCGAGGTGGTGGTCTCGCGCATCGTCACGCGCGCGCCCTCGACGGTGTAGGTGCCCCCCGAGGTCGACGCGCCCAGCGCCTCAGCCGTGGGCGCGAAGCGCCACTGACCATCGGAGCGCAGCGAGAGGAAGAGCATCCCGAGGGCGGCGAGGTTGACAGAGTATGTCCCGAGGATCGAGCAGGTGACGGACGCGTCGGGCGTCACGGGCGCGTCGGGCGCGCCGCTGTCACACAACCCGGGCGTGCTGGTGCACTGCCAGCGCTGGGCGCTGTTGCACGAGCACGCGTAGGCGGCGCCGCAGGGGCCCGCACCGCCGCCGCAGCCGTCGCCCACGAGCGAGCAGGGCTGCCCGTTGCCCGCGATGCTGCTCGGACACGGCACGCCGGGCACATCGGGCGTGACGGTCACGTCGGGCGTGACGGGCACGTCGGGCGTCACGGTCACGTCGGGCGTGGCGGGCACGTCGGGCGTGGCGGTCACGTCGGGCGTGGCGGGCACGTCGGGCGTGGCGGCGCGGTCTGCCGGGGTCTCGCTGTCGACGCTCGCGTCGATGGGGTCGCCGCCGTTGCCGCTGCGCGCCGCGGTGCACGCGAGCGAGGCGGCCAGCAGCGAGACGAGCCACGGAGACCTGCGGAGCCCTGCGCTTGAAGCACCCATGAAGCGGGAGGGTGCCACGGCTCTCGCGCGACGGTCTAGCGCGCGCGACGCGCTGTAGCCGGGGCGCGGTCGTGTGGTAGTGATCGCGAGATGAAGGCGCAGCCGAGCGGGTCGCGATCGTGGCGCAGCGGGGTCGTCGCGGGCGCCATCGGCCTGTGCCTCGCGCTCCTTCCGCAGGGCGCGCACGCCACGCGCAACCGCCCGACGAAGGCCCACCCGGCGCTCATCATCGGCGGCCTCGCGGGGCTCGCGCTCCTCGGCGGGAGCTTCGCCTACGCGGGCTACACCTGGTCCGAGGGCACGCAGATGCACCCCGCGGCGGCCTACGTGGCGGGCGGCGTCGGCGTGCTGGGCGGCGCGTTCTTCACCACCTTCGACATCGTGGCGCGCGTGGCGGGCGAGAGCGCCGTCGGGCTCGTCCCCTTCTCGGCGCTCGGCTGGGGCATGGCGGGCCTCGGCGTCGGCGCGCGCTACGACCGCCCGCGCGACCCGTGGGTGGGCGCCTCCTTCGGCTTCGCGGGCCTCGCCACGAGCCGCGCCATCCTCTCGCTGGTGGGCCTCTACGACCGCGCGCCGTCGGCGTTCATCACGTGCGGCAGCGCGCTCCTCGGCGGCGGCGGGCTCCTGGCCTTCGGGCTCATGGCCGACACCGAAGACGAGCAGATCGTGCTGCTCTCGGCCGCGGGCGTCGCCGGCGCGGTGGCCATCTACGAGGGCGTTCTGGGCGTCACCAAGCTCTCGGGCTCGGGCTCGGCCCCGTCGCTCTCGTCGCGCGCAAACACGCTCCACATCGGCCCCCTCTTCGACCCGCGCGGCGTCATGCTGGGCGCGAGCGGCGTGTTCTAACCCCTCCGCCGCTTCGATGACGCCACGCCTCACGCCTGCGGTGACACTCGTCCTGGTGAGCGGCGCGCTCGCGGGCGTGGCCGCCGCGCAGCCCGTCGCGCCCGTCGCCCCCGCGGCCGACCGCGCGGCCTTCGTGCGCGTCGAGGGCCGACGCTTCGTGCTCGGGGGGCGGCCCTTTCGCTTCGTGGGCGGCAACGCGTCGATCATGCACGGGCTGCCGCACCGGGCCTCCGTCGAGGCCACGCTCGACGCGATGGCGGCCGACGGGCTCCGCGTGGTGCGCGTGTGGGCCCTCGGCGAGCAGCCCGCCGACGCCGAGCCGTGGACGCGCGACTTCGCCTTTCGCGTAGGCCCCGACGGGTGGGTCGAGCGCAGCTTCGCGCACCTCGACCGCGTGCTCGACGCGGCGCGCGCGCGCGGGCTCCGGGTGATCGTGGTGCTCGCCAACCGCTGGGGCGACTACGGCGGCATCGCCCGCTACCTGCAGTGGACGGGCGCCCCGGCCCTGTCGCCCGAGCGCGCCCTCACGCGCTTCTACGACGACATGACCGTGGGGTCGCTCTACGAGCAGCACGTGGCGCGGGTGGTGACGCGCGTCAACGCCACCACGGGCCTCGCCTACCGCGACGACCCCACCATCTTCGCGTGGGAGCTCATCAACGAGTCCGACGTGTACCCCCGCGACCGCGACGCCCTCGTGCGATGGACGCGCGACATGGCCCGCACCATCCACGCCCTCGACCCGGCGCACATGGTCGCGGCGGGGCACATCGGGTACACGGGCGCCGCGCAGCGCGAGACGTGGCGCGCGCTGCAGTCGCTGCCCGAGATCGACTACGCCGACGCGCACGCCTACCCCACCACGCTCGCGAGCATGCGCGCCCCGGCCGACCTCGACGCCTTCGTCGACGACCACGCGCAGCTCGCGCACCACGTGATTCACAAGCCCTTCGTGTGGGGCGAGCTGGGCTTCACCACCAACGCGCGCATGCACCGTGGCTTCGCGCGCGCGGCGTGGTTCGACCATTTTCTCGCGCGCTCCGAGCGCGACGACGTCGACGGCGCGATGGCGTGGATCTACACGTCGTCGAACGACCGCCCGCACGACCACGGCCTCTTCGTCGACGGCGCCGCCGCGGCGCAGACCCGCGACGTGCGCGCCGTGCTCGCCCGCTACGCCGCGCGGTGGGGCGCGACCCCCGGCGAGGCCCGCAACCCCCTCCTCGGCGACGCGCGCGGGGCCGCTCCGCTCTGGGTCACGCGGCGACGCGTGCAGGGCCCGGCGCGCGTGGCGCCGCCCGTCGTAGGCGCGACCGTGCGATGGACGCTCGCCCCCGAGTCTTTCGCCACCGCCGAGTCGGAGAACGTCGGTCGCTGGAGCGGCTTCGCGGTGACGCACGTGTACGCGAGCGGCGCGGCCACGGCCACGTACCGCTTCCGGGTCACCCCCGCGGCCCGGCGCATCGCGCTCGCCGCCCGTCGCGTTCGGGTGCGCATGCGCGCGAGCTCCGAGCTCCCCGGACGCGGCGAAGACAGCACCCCCGACGACGAGTCGCTCTTGCGCGTCGCGGTCGACGGGGCCGCGGTGGGCGAGCTCGCGGTGCCCTGCGACGACGCCCTCGGCACCTGGATCGAGGGCGCCACCGACGCCCCCGCGGCGCTCGCGGTGATGCGCACGGCGGGGGTTCACACGCTGCGCCTCGAGGTGCCCGCGGGGCCGCGCGCGAACGGCCTCTGCCTCTACAGCACGCCCACGGGGCGCGAGCCGGTGCCCGCGGGGGCCGGCGAGCTCCCCGGGCGAATCGAGGTCACCCTGGAGCCGTGAAGTGGTCGTAGGCCGCGCGCCGTGCGCATGATGCGCCGGTGAAGGTTCACCTCGTCGACGGCACCTACGAGCTCTTTCGAACGCACTTCGGCGCGCCCTCGATGAAGGCCCCCGACGGGCGCGAGGTGGGCGCCGCGCGGGGCCTGCTGCGCTCGCTCGTGGCGTGGCTCCGCAGCGGCGAGGTGACGCACGTCGCGGTGGCCTTCGACCACGTGATCGAGTCGTTTCGCAACGACCTCTTCGCGGGCTACAAGACCGGCGAAGGCGTCGACGCGGCGCTGCTCGCGCAGTTCGCGCTCGCCGAGGCCGTCACGCGCGCGCTGGGTCTCACGACGTGGCCCATGACGGACTTCGAAGCCGACGACGCCCTCGCGACCGGCGCGGCCCGCTACGCGAGCGACCCCGCGGTCACGCAGGTGCTGCTCTGCACGCCCGACAAAGACCTCGCGCAGTGCGTCACGGGCGAGCGCGTGGTGTGCCTCGACCGCGCGCGCGGCACCGTGCTCGACGAGGCGGGCGTGCGCGCGAAGTTCGGCGTCGGGCCCGCGTCCATCGCCGACTACCTCGCCCTCGTGGGCGATCCCCAAGACGGCATCCCGGGCGTGCCGAAGTGGGGCGCGAAGTCGGCCTCCGCCGTGCTCGCGCAGTACGCCCACCTCGAGGCGATTCCCGACGACGCGCGCGCGTGGACCGTCGCGGTGCGCGGCGCCGCCACCCTCGCGGCCGGCCTCGCGAGCCGCCGCGCCGACGCGATGCTCTACCGCACCCTCGCGACGCTGCGCCGCGACGCGCCGATCACCGAGACGCTCGACGACCTCGCGTGGCGCGGCGCCGACCGCGAGGCCCTCGCGCGCCTCTGCGACGAGCTCGGCGAGGCCACCGTGATGCACCGCGTGACGCGCTGGCGGTAGAGCACCGGTCGGGCCCCCCGCACAACTTCGCGCGCGTGCCCTCACCCCGTCCCTCTCCCACGCGGAGCGCGGGAGCGGGTGCCCCGGTCGACATCCTGCCCTCACCCCGGCCCTCGCCCGCGCTCATCGGTGCTCTCATTTCTTCGCGCGGCCTTTCTCTGTGGGCCTGCGCAG
>CAISKJ010001327.1 GCA_903885885.1 uncultured delta proteobacterium | reverse complement strand
GGCCCGCCCACGGGTCGGCGCTGGCGGCGGGGGCGCCCGCGTCGGCGCGCGGGCCGCGGCGCTGCGCGAAGGAGGGCGCCGCGCAGAGAAGCACCGCGGCGAAGAGAGAGAGCGATCGCGTCATCGAAGACCTCGCGAGCAACGTGGATGAGTGCGCGTGACGCGCGGTACGACGCGGAGCTTCACGCGTCCCTGCGGAGGCGAATCTGCACGAGGTCGCCGTGGCGCTCCTGCGGGTCGCGCGCGGCGCGCTGCTCGAGCTGAAGCACACCGCGCGGGCACGCCTCGGCGCACATGCCGCAGCCCACGCAGCTCGCGCGGGTGAAGCTCTCGTTGGCCTGCGCGTAGGCGCGCACGTCGATGCCCATCTCGCAGGCCTTGGTGCACAGGCCACACGAGATGCACATGTCGTTTTTGACGCGGATGCGGTAGCGCCCGAACTTCTGCACGAGGCCCAGCAGGGCCGCCATGGGGCAGAAGTTTCGGCACCACTGGCGCGTGCCGCCGAGGGGGTAGAGCCCCACGCCGATGGCGCCCGAGAGCACGGCCACCACCACCACGCCGTAGTAGTACCGGAACTGCCCCGCCCACGTCACCACGGCGCCGCTGCGCGCGGGGTCGAAGCGGTAGCCGCTCACCGCGCCGTGCCCCGACCACCACACGCCCGTCGCGTGCGTGTCGGGGCCCATGAAGGCCGACATCACCACGAGCGCCGTGGTCACGATGGCGAGCGCGAGCACGGTGTAGATCGAAACCTTCTCGAACTTCCACGCGCTCTCGCCCTTGGCCGAGAGGGGGCGAAAGGGCTCGCCGGCGGTGTTGGCGAGGCCGCCGCAGCCGCACACCCACGAGCAGTACCAGCGCTTGCCGAAGAACACGCCCATGATGGGCACGAACACCAGCGAGCCGAGAAAGCTCCAGAGCACGAAGGGCGTAGGGTCGCGAAAGATGTTGTCGGGGTAGAAGGCGTCGATCTTCAGGGGCCAGAAGTAGCTGAGGTAATACTCGGGCTGGCGAAACAGGCCGAGCACCACGGGCACCGAGAAGCCGAAGGTGCACTGCACCGCCATCACCACGAGCGTGCGCACGACCTGATAGCGGTTGTGCAGGTAGCGCCCGAGCACGTAGACGCCGCCCGCCGTGACGCTCACGGTGTACACGAGGCCGTAGAGGCCCCACTTCGAATCCATGGCGAGGTAGAGCCTGCGCGCGAAGGCCGCGAGCGAGCGCGACCCCTCGGGCACCGCCGCGGGCTCGAGGGCGTGCGTGCCGTAGAGCATCACCACGAGCACGGCGCCCGCGAGCGCCACCGTGAGCGAGAGCTTGCGCAGCATCACGGCGCGGTGCGCGCGCGCCTCCCACACGGGCACGACGCTCGCCGCGAAGGCGGGGCCCAACGTGAAGAGCGCCGCGAGCAGCCTCCACTGCGACCAGGACTCGCCGGGCGAGGGGAGCAGGTGACGACCGTGGTGCTCCGCGGGCTCGAGCCACATCGCGAAGCGGTGCGAGGCGTAGAGCGTCGCCCCCGTGAGCGCGGCCACCGACGCGCCGAGGCGCAGCACCGCGCGACGCCCCTCGTCGGAGAGCGAGGCCGCCCCCTCGTCGCGTCGCACGAAGTACCTGTAGATCGTCGCGCTCGCCGCGCCCAGCGCCGCGCAGAGCGCCCAGGCGCGCAGGCCCGGCACGCGCAGGTGCATCGCCGCGTTGGCCGCGAGGTCGTGCAGGTGGCCGACGGGGGCGTCGGGCGCGGCCACGCCGAGCCAGGTGAGAAGCTGCTTCGTCTCGGCCGTGAGGTAGAGGCCGAAGTAGAAGCCCAGCAGCAGCGCCGACAGCGCCCACGCGGTGACGCCGCGGTGCGTGACGTCGTGCGCGAGGCGCTCCAGCGAACCGGCGCGGCGCATCAGGCGCCCGCCCGCTGCGAGGGCACCAGGGGAAGCGCCTCTTCGCGCATCGCGGCGAGGTCGGCGCGGCCAAACTCCACGTCGAACTGCGCGTCGCGCAGGTGCGCGAGGCACCAGGCGAGGGGGCGCTCCTCGTCGATCCAGCGCGCGAGCACGGCGTGGTCCCACCGCGAGCCG
>CAISKJ010001326.1 GCA_903885885.1 uncultured delta proteobacterium | reverse complement strand
GGCAACAGACGCTACGTGCGCGATCACGGTCTCGACGTCGCTGGGGCCGTTCTGCTTCGGTGCCTTGGGGGCCTTCGCCATGGGTGCGCTCCGGTGAAAATCGGGCGCCATGTTCGCACGGCGACGGCGGGTGAGGGGAGGCGTTCACCACGGGTGGTGTCGGCGCGCACCGCGTGTGGTGAAGCGTCGCGGAGGCTCCAACCGAAGCCTCCGCAGCGGCTCAGCTGCGCGCGGCCAGCAGCGCCTCGAGCGCACGGATCCGCGCCTCGGCCTCTTCGGCGCGGATTCGCTCCCGGTCGCGCTCCTGTGCGGCGTGTTCGCGCTCCTGCGCGGCGCGGTCGCGCTCCTGCCGCGCGGCGTCGCGCTCCTGGGCGGCGCGGTCGCGCTCCTGCCGCGCGGCGTCGCGCTCCTCAGGAACGGTCGGCCAGAGCGCGCGACCCTCGGGGTCGTCGGCGACGCGCAGTGTGTCGTCACATACCACCAGCCACGCGGCGAGCGCCTCCGTACGGGCAGGACCCGCCCCGGCGTAGAGGCGATGAAACCCGCTCCGCGTGCGGCGCCACACCTGCAGCCGATGGGGGCCGTCGCCGTCGTCGCGACGCCCGAAGCCGTCGGGGTCGAAGACCCACAGCTCGTCGATCCCCGCCGCGGCGTACTTCTCGGGGCCGTGGTTGTAGTCTTTGTGGGCCGTGTCGCGGCTGACGAACTCGACGGCCAGACGCGGCACGCCCGTGCCTTCTTCCCACGTGAGCACGCTGCGACGGCCCTCGGGGAGCGCGGGCTCCAACCACAAGATGTCGGGATCGACACCCACCCCGGGGTGCGCCTGGTCCCAACGAAACGCCACGTTGGCCAGGATCGACGCGTCGCGACCCTGGCGCGCGACGTGGGCCTCGAAGACCGACTGCAGTGTGTTCTCGCGACGCTGGGTGTCTGCGGTGACCGGCATGTTGAAATCGTCGGTGAGGTACCAGTGCTCGGGCGGGGACGGGGCCCACATCGATGCCGCGCTCGCTGCCATGCGTGGCATCGTATCGCGCATGCCCCGCGGGGCGCCAACCGTCTGCCGCGCGCCGCGCGCAATCGCAACGCGAGGGCGTGCCTGCGGCCGAAGGGGGGAGGAGCCGTTCACCACCCGCGGGGTCGGCGCGCACCGCGTGTGGTGAACCGTCGCCGAGGGCTGTCGGCGCGCCCTGGCGGCGGCTCGACGGGCCTCGCGGAGGTGCGCTAGGGTTGCGGTGATGAACCCGCCGCGCACGTCGTCGCCGCCCGTGATGCTCGCCCCCGGTGCTTCGTCGCACGGTGCGTACGCGCCGGGGCGGGGGCAGAAGTTGCCTGCGGTCGACGAGCGCCTCGTGGCGCCCGAGGCGCACGCCGAGATCGTCGACGGGATCGTCTATCGCACGATGGGTGCGAACCCTCCGCACGCGACGCGGCATTTCGACGTTGCCCACGCGTTTGCGGGGGTGCTCGCCGAGGGCTACGCGGGCGCCGTTGACATGCTCACGCGCGCCGACGAGGCGTCCGACGCGGCGCCCGACGTGAGCATCTTTCCGAGCGCGCCCGACGAGAAGACGGGCGGTCGGCAGATCGAAGAGATCGCCTTCGAGGTGCTCGACACGGAGCGTCTCGCGCACGCGACCGACAAGGTCGAGAAGTTCGCGAAGCGCGGCGTGCGCAGGCTCTTCGCGGTGAAGGTGGGCAGTCGCAAGGTGTACGAGTGGGACCACGCCCACCACGATTGGACCGAGCTCGACGCGGCGGCCGAGATCGTCGATCGGTGCTTCCGCGTTCCCCTGCCGGTGGCGGCGCTGGTCGATCGTGTGCTCGCCAACGACACGGTGGCGAAGGCGCTGCTCGCCGCGCGCAACCGGGTGATCGAAGGCGCCCTCGCCGAGCGTGAGGCCCGCGGTGCGCAGCGCAGCCTGGCGGCGTCGGTGCTGCGCGTGCTCGCCCGCCGCGGCGTGCACGTCGACGAGGCGACGCAGGCGCGCGTGCTCGACTGCGACGACACAACAACGCTCGAAGCCTGGCTCGACCGCGCGGCCACCGCGACGACCGCGCGCGACGTGTTCGACCGCTGACGCCGGCGCCGACCGTCAGCGCTTCTTCGCCGCGGCGCGCTTGTGGAGGGCGCTCACGGCCGCGCGCAGCTCGGCCTCGTCGAGGCCCACGAGGTCGAACACCGAGGGGCGCCCCGCCGCCGTGGCGCGGGCCTTCGCGG
>CAISKJ010001325.1 GCA_903885885.1 uncultured delta proteobacterium | reverse complement strand
TGTTCGCGCTCTCGATGGGCTGCGCCGCGGGCGACGACGACACCGCGATCCCCGGCGACGCGGCGACCGCGCGCGATGTCACCGCGCCCCGTGACACGAGCGCGCCCGACGCAGCGCCGCGCGATGCGGTCACCGACGCGGCCCTCGTCGACGACCTCTCCGACCTCACGCCCGACCTCACGCCCGACGGCGGCGCGGCGCGCCCCGACGCCGAGCCCACCGCCCCGGTGATGGGCGCCACGATGCGCGTCACGGCCTCGTCGCTCAACCTCCGCGCGGGCGCCGGCACCGCCAACGCCATCGTCACGGCGATGCCCTGCGGCGCCACCGTGACCGTGCTCGGCGGCCCCACGAGCGGCTGGTGGAACGTGCGGTACAACACCTCCACGGGCTGGGCCTCGGGCGCATACCTCGTGGCCGCGGCGGCCTTCGATGCCTCGATCTGCGGCGGCACGACCGATCCGCCCGTCGCGGGCACGGCCCCCGAGGTGTCGCGCATCTTCGAACTCGCGCGCTCGGGGGTAGGATACTCGTACTACTGGGGTCACGGATCGTGGGCTACCACGGGCCTCGACCACGGGTCGTGCTCGGGGAGCTGTCCGTCGTGCTCGCACACCGGCCGCTACGGGGCCGACTGCTCGGGCTTCGTCGCCAAGGTGTGGCAGATCCCGTCGGCGTCGCCGGTCACCACCGACGCGCACCCGTACTCGACCTACGACTTCGTCAACAGCACCCGCCACTGGACGCGCGTCGCGCGCCCCATGACCCGCCCCGGCGACGCGATGACCTACAACGCCAGCGGCGCGGGTCACATCTTTCTCGTCGAGTCGGGCAGCGACCCCTGGGGCAGCGTGTGGGCCTTCGAAGCGCGCGGCTGCGCGACGGGCATCGTTCACAACCTGCGCAGCGCGCCGTCGAACTACATCACCATTCGCCGCGAAGGCCTCTGACGCCGACGGCGCGCGAGCCCGAGCACCATCGCCAGCAGCGCGCCCCACGCGCCCTTCGGTGAGTCGCTCTGCGCGCGGCAGCCGCAGCCGTCGGTCGTGGGCGTAGGGCTCGCCACGCCCGCATCGCCCGTGGCCGCGACCCACACGTGCCCCGTGAGCACCCGCGGGCGGCCGTTGACGCTGAGCTCGCAGCGCCAGCGATCGTCGCGCATCCCCGCCGGCGCGCTCACTTCGCGCGTCGCGGTGAAGGGGTCGCGGGTGACGTCGATCACGCCGAGCGTCTCGCCGTTGTGCACGAAGCTGAGCGCCGCGCCGACGCCGCCGGTCACCGTCGCGCGGAGGGTCACGCGCGAGGCGCGCACCGTGTCGCCGACCATGGCCGTCTCGTTGGCGCGGAGGTCGACCATCGGGTCGCCGGGGCCCTGGAGCTTCACCACGGTGTGGCCCGCGCGCACGCCCGCCACGAGGGCCGCCGCGCTGAGCTCCGTCGCGTACACCATGGTGGTGGCGCCGCCGATGGGGCTCGCGAAGGCGCCGCGGTCGTTGCCCGCGCGGTGGTCGTCGCTGCCGCCGATGGGGGCCACGTGCTCGCCGCGCGCGAGGTACGACTCCCAGAACTCGACCGTCTGCGGATAGAACAGAAGGCCCGTCACCGAGTACTGGCCGTTCTGCACCTCGATGGCCGCCACGGTGCCGGGCGGCTCCCGGTGGCTCCACGCGCAGCCGATGCAGGTGTCGCCGAGGTCGAGCGTCGGGTGGTTGATGGCGAGGAGCGCGCCCTGCGCCGCGATGGAGCCGGTGATGTCGCCGATGGTGACCGCGGGCATCGTGGAGCCCACGCGAAAGTCGACCCACTGCGTGGCCCCGATGGCGTTGGCGTGGCCGCCGTAGGTGGTGACCTCGATGCCCGGGAGAAAGAGCAGGTCGGGGTGCCGCGCCTGCGCGGCGCTCACGAGGTCGAGCTGCGACACGGTGTTGTGCTCCGAGAGCTCGATGAAATCGAGCCCGCGGCCCCGCGCGAAGGTGGCCGTCTCGTCGAGGGTGGGCGCCGCGTCGCCGCTCTCGCGCGAGTGAACGTGAAAGTCGCCCGCGTACCAGCGCGGCCCGGCAGAGAGCGCGGCAGAGGCCGTGTAGGGCCGTCGCTCGGGCTGCGCGGCGAGGGTGGGCTCGGCGCGCAGAAAGATCTCGACGTGGTAGCGCGCGGGGCGCTCGAGCACCTTCGCCTGACCGATGAGCAGCGACCACGTGCCCGCCGCGATGGGGCCGGCGAGGTAGCTCCGCGAGGCGCGGTCGACGGCGACCACCGCGGGCTCGACGTTGCCGCCGCCCCAGCCGCGAAAGCGCGACGGGTCGGCGAGGCCCCAGTCGAGGATGTTCATCGCGGACATGTCGTCGTGGCGCACCTCGATCTCGCGGATGCCCTCGGGCACGGTGAAGGGCACGGCGAAGTAGCGCGGCGTCCCGTCGGGGATGGGCGCGTCGAGCACGATGGGCGTCTGCGCGGCGGCGTACGCGGGGAGGGCGAGCGCGGCGCCGAGCGCGAACGCAAACGCCGCGGAGCGAGGGAGTGTGCTTCGCATCACAGCCAGCGCTTGTAGCGGAACCACAGGCCCATGGCGACCGCGACGGAGAGCATCACGCCGAGCGCGAAGGGGTAGCCGTAGAACCAGTGGAGCTCGGGCATGTGCTCGAAGTTCATGCCGTAGATGCCCGCGATGAAGGTGAGCGGGAGCATGATGGTGGCCACGAGGGTTAGGGTCTTCATCACCTCGTTCATGCGGTTGGAGACCACCGAGAGGTACGCGTCGAGGGCGCCCGAGAGGAGCTCGCGGTACCCCTCGGCGAGGTCGCACACGCGCACGAAGTGGTCGTGGATGTCGCGGAAGAACGGCAGCGCGCGCTCGGGGATCTGGTCGAACTCGCCGCGCGAAAGGCGCTGCAGAACCTCGCGCTGGTGCATGGCGATGCGGCGCAAACGCTGGAGCGAGCGCTTGAGCCGAAAGATGCGCTGGAGCAGGGTCTGCTGCGGGTTGGCCACCACCTCGCTCTCGACCTCGTCGACGTACTGGTCGAAGGCGTCGATCACGGGGATGTAGTAGTCCACGAGGTGGTCGATGAGGGCGTGGGCGAGAAAGCCCGGGCCCTTGTCGAAGAGGCGCGGGTTGCGGCGCAGCTCGTCGAGCACCTCGTGGGTCACGCGCACGCCGCCGTTGTGGTGCGACACGATCCACCGCGACGAGATCACCAGGTCGACCTCCACGGTGTGCAGGTCCTCCGGGTCGTTGCGCTCGCACGTGATGCCATGCACCACGACGTAGAGGTACCCGTCGTAGTCTTCTACCTTCGGGATGATGCGCTCTTGAAAGATGTCCTCGACCGCGAGCGAGTGGAGGCCGAGGTCGCGATGGAGGAGCTCTCGCATCGCCTCGTCGTCGCCGTCGAGGTCGAGCCAGAACGTCACGCCTTCCGCTACGAGCCGGGCGACCTCGCTCGCTTCGTGGAGCGT
>CAISKJ010001324.1 GCA_903885885.1 uncultured delta proteobacterium | reverse complement strand
GGTCGAACGCGAGGCCCCCACGCACTCGCCCGTGACCGTCAGAAATCGTCGGAATTGCTCTGCCGTCTACAGCGAAGACCTCGTCGAGCGCGGTCGCCCGCACGGCGCGGGTGATCCACCGTCGGAGCAACGCGACGTCGTCGCACCCGGTGATGCGCTCGCGGTCGGCATCGGCGACCGAGAACCCGCGCGCTTCGAGCATCACCACGAGCGCGTTCGCCTCACCGCGAACCTCGCCGATAGCTTCTCCACGCGCCTTACCGATGGCCTCTCCGCGCGCCTCTCCGATGGCCTCGATTTCACGGCGCAGCGCGAGGTAGGCGGGCGACGGCGGGATCACGATCGGGTTCATCAGCATCTCCCGTACGACGGCGACCAGCGAGTCACCGACTCATCGCCTGTACGAGCGCTTCGTGCAACTGCGGGGCGCGCCGTCCTTACGGCCGTCGGCTGTGATCGGGGCAACCGTGTCGGCCCCTCGTTGATGCCGCGATGGATCGCGCAGCGCGCGCAACGTTCCGTCGCCCCCTCGCGGGGCGACCTCCTACGTAGAGCCCGGGCTGAGGGGGTCAACGCCCCCGAATCCCGGCGTGCGTGAGGCGCCCTCTCCCACCCGCCGCGCTCACCCCGCCCGCCGCCCTCTCCTCCTCACAGATGAAGCGTCACCGACGCGAGCACCATAAGCGGACGCCCCGCCGTGAAATGCCGCGCGGGCACCAGGCTCGCGGTGGTGCCCTCATTGAAGTTCGACGCGAAATTGAACGCGCCGTCTTGCCACTTCGCGTCGGTGAGGTTGCGCGCCGACACGCCCACCTCGACGGCGCCCACGCGCACGCTCGCGCCCAGGTCGATGAGCAGCACCGCGTCGGAGAACTCGCTGTACGGCAGCGCGCGCGGCCCCAGCGCCGTGACGCCGAGCCCCGACGACACGCTCACCTCGTGCGACCACAGGTGGCCCACCGCGCGCTGAAAGGTCGCGTCGAGGCGCCCCAACAGCTGCGGAACGTACGGCACCAGGTTGCCCGTCGCGTCGTACGTGGCGCGCGCGTAGGTGCCGCTCGCGACGAGCTCCAGGCCCCGCAGCGGAAGCACCCGCAGCGACAGCGCCACGCCGAGCCGCGTGGTGGCCGCGCTCCCTTCGTTCACCAGGTTTTGACCGAGCGTAGGTTCGAACACCAGGTCGCGGTCGACGTGCGTGCCGAAGCCTGTCACCGACGCGTTGAAGCGCGCCACGCGGTAGCGCACCCCCACCTCGCCCGCGTGCACCGTCGCGAAGGGAGCGCTCTCACCCTCGCCCAGCGTGAGGGCCTGCGGCGAGCGAAAGCCCTTGCCGTACGAGGCCACCACCGACAGCCCGCGCAACGGCTCCCACGCCAGCGTGGCGCGCGGACCGAACTGAAACCCCTGCGCGTCGCGGCGCCCGCGGGCCACCGGTGTCGTGCGCGTCCCCGCGCGCGGGAGGCGGTCGTCGATCTCGTAGCCCAGCGCGTCGGCGCGCAGCCCGCCGCGCAGCGTGAGCACGCGCATCAATCGCAGTTCGAGGTCGCCGTAGAGCCCGATGTCGGTGGCGTCGACGTCGGCGTCGACGAGGGTCGCGTAGGGCGCGTCGTCGGCGCTGCGCTGACGGCTCATCGCCTGCGTGGTGAGGTCGTGGCGCGCGCTGAGCCCCACCTCCCAGGCGTGCGCGAGCCCCCCGAGGCGAAAGCCCTGCCGGTGCGACGCCGTGAGGCCCACGGTGACGGCGTCGTACAGCTGCTCGTAGCGGTCGCCGCGCGCGTCGAGGGCGAAGCCCGTGTAGTTCTCGCGCACGCGCAGCGAGCGCAGCGTGGCAAACGCCGAGAAGCTCGTGCGGTCGAGGCCGCGCGGAATCACCAGCTCGGCCACGATGCCGTGACGGCTGCTGAAGCCCCCCTGGCGCGTGTCGTTGGTGTCGTAGAAGCCCTGGCGGCCCGAGAGATAATCGCGCTCGGGCACCACGCCCGCGCTGTCCCAGCGGGCCGCGTAGGAGGTGGTCAGCACGCGCAGGATCATCCCGTTGGCGAGGGCGCGCGCGTACTGCCCCATCACGGCGGCGCGCGACGAGGCGCGGTTCTGTCCGTACCCGTCGGAGCGCGCCAGTTCGCCCGCGAGAAAGGTCTCGCGACGCTCGCCGCGCGGGGCGATCACCCCCACGAGGCGCTGCGTGTTGAACATCCCGTAGGAGGCCCGCAGGAGGGCGCCGCGGTCGGCCACGCCGAGGTCGAAGCGCGCAGAGCCCGCCACGGCGAAGTCGCCCTGGTGCGGGTCGTAGGGGCCTTCGAGCACGCGCACCCGGTCGACCACCTCGGGCACGATGAAGTTCAGGTCGGCATAGCCCTGGCCGTGAACGTTCGACACCTCGTTGACGGGCGCGCCGCCCACGGTGAACTCCACGTCTTGCCCGTGGTCGGCGTCGAAGCCGCGCAGAAAGAGCTGGTGCGCCTTACCGTCGCCGCCGTGCTGCGAGAGAAAGAAGCCCGGCGCGAGCGAGAGCAGGTCGGCCGCCGTCGAGCGCGGCACGGCCCGCAACGAGTTCACGTCGAAGGTGTAGTCCGACGTGGCCCGCCGCGGCCCCTCGGCGCGCACCGTGGCCTCGGTGTCGTCGCCATCGGGCGCAGCCGCGGGCGCGGGCGCGGGCGCCGCGGGCGCCACCCCCGCGTCGGGCGCGGCCTCTTGCGCGTACGCAACACCCGGCACGGTGAGCGCGAGCGCTACAAAACAGACCTTTGCACCACCGCGTGCCACGATTGGCAGCACTCGTAACACGCTCTTTGCGACGGTGTCACGGCGCGCGCGGGGCCCGCACGGGAGCGTCCGGGTACACGCAGCGAAAGCCGATGTTCGAGAAGGCCGCGTCGGGCGCGTTGTGCCCGCGGTACCAGAGGCCGTAGCCCTCGCAGGTGCACTCCGCGCACCACCACGAGCCGCCGCGCAGCACGCGCTGATCGTGGGGACCACCGCGGGCGAGGTCCGTCGCGCGGCCCATCGCGGCGCGGGGGTAGGCGTCGCGGCGGTACACGTCGGCGGTCCACTGCCACACGTTGCCCACGGGGTCGTAGAAGCCCCACGCGTTGGGCGCGAACGCGCGCACCGGCGACACGTACACCCAGCCGTCGAGGCGGTCGTTGTGGGCGTGCGAGGCGCCCTGCCAGTAGTTGAGCCGCGGACGCCCCGCCTCGTCGAGGGGGCTGTCACCCCAGGGGTAGCGCGCCCCGACGGAGCCCGCGCGCATCGCGTACTCCCACTCCGCCTCGGTGGGGAGGCGCCCGTTGCGCCAGGCGCAGTAGGCGCGCGCGTCGTTCCACGACACCATGGTGGCCGGCGCGTCGTCGCGGAGGTACGCCCGCGCGTCGTCGGAGTCTTCGCGAAAGGGCCTGCGCCACGACCCGTGCGGCACGCGCTGCCACGCCCAGTCGCGCAGCCCCTCCACCGACTCGGCGCCGTAGCCCCGACGCTCGGCGTCGGTGACGTAGCCCGTAGCACCGACGAAGCGCCCGAACGCGGCGCGCGTCACGAGGGTCTCGTCCATGCAGAAGGCCGCGACGGCCACGCGGTGCGGCGGGCGCTCGTCGGGGCGCGCGGTCACCCGGCGGCCTCGGAGGAGCACACCCGCGGGCACACAGCGCGCGGGGGGAGTCTGCGCGAGCGCGACGCCGTGGAGCGCCACCGCGAGCGCGCACGCGACCTTCACGGCGCGCCGGCGTCGACGGGCTCGCCGTAGGTGGGCCCCTCCATGATGCAGATCGACTGCTGGTCGACGGTGCACCCGCGCACGCGGCGCAAGCACCGCGAAAAGCAGTCGCCGGTCTCGGCGTCGGCGCACTGCCGGCCGCAGCGCACGCACGCGGGGCGGCACGGGCCGTCGTAGAACGCCCGCTCCTGCGCGCGCTCGCAGCGGGCCTGCTGCGGGTCGCACACGCCGGTGACGCACTGATCCTTCGCGCGGATGCACACGTCGAGGCACTGGCCGTTGACCCGCGCGCACGCGAGCCTGCACGCGTCGTCGGCGCACGGTCGGGCGCAGCGCTCGGCGGCCGCGCGGCAGGCGCCGTCGCAGGTGTTGCAGCGCACGCCACACTGGGTGCGGCAGCGGTCGCCCATGCCCTCGTGGCAGGGGTTGGGCGAGCACGACTGCGGGTGCAGCGAGCCCTCGCAGGAGAGCACCGCGTCGGGGCTCTCCCAGTCGGCGGGGCGCCAGCGCGGGTTCGCCGCGAGGGCCTGCAGCACGGGCTCGTCGGTGAACGACGAGGCGCTCTCGAGCGTCACCGCGGGCGGGGGCGGCGGCGCGGGCGGCGGCGGCGCGGGCTCGACGCGCACATCGACCGCGGGCACATCGGGCGCGGCCGCGGGCGACGCCACGGGACGGG
>CAISKJ010001323.1 GCA_903885885.1 uncultured delta proteobacterium | reverse complement strand
GTGACGGCGCTACGGGTTTCGCATCGCGCGGCGACCGCGTATCCTCCGCGCCGCGTATGACCCATCCCTCCTTCTCTCGCGTGCGCCCCTCCGCTCCCCGCTTCGGCGCGCTGTCGCTCCTCGCGATCGCGCTCGCGGCGTGCTCCTCGTCGACGCCGGGCACCACGCCCGACGACGCCGCCACCGACGCGCCCGTCGCGACCGACACCCCCGTCGCGACCGACACCCCCGTCGCCCTCGACGCGCCCGTCACGCCCGACGCGCCCATCACGCCCGACGTCGCGCGGCCCGACGTGCCCGTCGCCACCGACGTGCCCGTCACCCCCGACGTGCCCGTCACCACGGGCGGCGGCTCCGTGCTCTCGTACCTCTCCGACGCGCAGCGCACCGGCGCCAACCGCGCCGAGACGCGCCTCACGCCCGCGGCCCTCCGCGCGGGGAGCTTCGGGCGCGACGCGGCCTTCGCGCCCACGATCGAGGGCGCCACCTACAGCCAGCCGCTGTACGTGTCGGGGCTCATGGTGGCCGGGGCCCGCCGCAACGTGCTCTTCGTCGCCACCGAGGCGAACTTCGTCTACGCGCTCGACGCCGACACCGGCGCCCAGATCTGGCGCACCGCCCTCGGCACCACCGTGTCGCGCGCCTCGCAGAGCTGCGGCAACATCACCACCATCGGCGTCACGAGCACGCCCATCATCGACGCCGCCAGCAACACCCTCTACGCGGTGGCCTTCACCAACGAGGGCGCGCTGCGGTTCCGCATCAACGCGCTCGACCTCGCCACCGGCGCGCAGCGCGCGGGGTACCCCGCGGCCATCACGCCGACGCCCTCCAACGGCTCCAGCTTCGACGAGCGCGTCACGGGCCAGCGCGGGGCGCTCGCCTTCCGCGACGGGCGCATCTACGTGCCCTTCGGCGGGCTCTACGGCGACTGCGGCATCTATCACGGCTGGGTCGTGGGCATCGACGCCGCCAACCCCACGAGCCAGGTCTCCGTGGCCACCCCGGGCCGCGGCTCGGGCATCTGGGCCCCCGGCGGCCTCGCGATGGACCCGATGGGTCGCATCTTCGCCGCCACGGGCAACAGCACGCCCCTCGGCGGCCACACGGCGGGCTCCCTCGGCGAGTTCGTGCTGCGCTACGGCACCGGCGCCGCGGGCCCCACGCTCTCCACCACCGACCTCGCCACGCAGTTCAGCCCGTCGGACGCGCGCACCCTCGACCTGCAAGACCTCGACATCGGCTCCGTGTCGCCCGTGGTGCTCCCCCCCGTGGCGGGCGCTCCCTCGCTGGTGCTCCAGGCCGGCAAGGCGGGCACGGCGTACCTGCTCAACGCCGACAACCTCGGCGGCGGCACCCCCGTGTTCTCGTCGCGCCTCTGCACCGGCGGCGTGTTCGGCGCCATGGGCGCGTGGTCCAACGGCACCGAGACCTACGCGTTCGTGCCCGCCCGCGGCACCCGCTCGGGCTGCAGCGGCTCCAACGGCGTCATGGCGCTGCGCGTGGGCGCCGCGTCGCTCACCACCGCGTGGTGCACGGCCTCGGTGGCCGGCGCCAACCCCCCGGTGGTGTCGTCCAACGGCAACGCCGACGCGGTGCTCTGGGTCACCGGCTCGAGCTCGCCCGTACTCCGTGCCTACGAGGTCTCCACGGGCATGGAGCTCTACGCCAACACCGAGCCCCCGCCGAGCGTGCGCCAGTGGGTGCCGCCCGTCGTCGTCGACGGCCGCGTGTACGTCACCGGCAACAACGGCGTGGCGATGTACCGCGCACGGTAGTACTCCTCGGCCGACGTGTTCGGGCGGCTTCGCGCTCGTCCACGTCGCGCTGCGGCGTCAGGCCTCCTCGACGGGCCGACAGCCCGTCGTCGTCGCCCTTCCTTGCCGCGCTCGCGTCTGCGCGCGAAACCACCTCGAAACGTCAGCCTCGGAGTACTTGTGTGACCCGCGCCGACGAAGACGCCTGGCTCTGGGGCTGGGACCCCACGCCAGGCATCGTGTCGGTGTGGGCCGAGCCCGACGGCCGCGCCTTCGTGTGGCGCCGCACCGCGCCCTCCACCCTCCTCTGCGAAGAAGACCGCTTTCGCCCGTGGGCCCTCCTCGCGTCGCTCGACGACGTGGCGCACCTCGGCGCCGCGCTGCGACCCGACGGTGACGAAGGTTACGCGGGCGTAACCTGGCGCGCGCTCGCCGGCCCCGGCGCGCTGCGCTACGTGGTGAGCGCCCCCGACGCGCGCACGCTCACGGCCGCGGTGCTGCGCGGGGCCTCGCGGCGCACGGGGCGCGCGCTGCAGCGCATCGCCGAGCTCGACGACGGCAGCGCGCTGGTGCTCCCGCCCGACGAGCAGTACCTCGTGGCGACGGGGCGCACCTACTTTCGCGACCTGGCCTTCGACGACCTGCACCGCCTCGCGCTCGACCTCGAGACCACGGGCCTCGACGCGCGCGCGCACCGGGTGTTCCTCGTCGCGCTGCGCGACAACCGCGGGCTCGCGGTGACGCTCGAAGCGCGCGGCGACACCGACGCCGACGAGGCCGACCTCCTCCGCGCGCTCGTGGAGTGCGTGACGCGCGTCGACCCCGACGTGATCGAGAACCACAACCTCCACGGCTTCGACCTGCCCTTTCTGGCGCAGCGCGCGAAGCTGCTCGGCGTAGCGCTCGCCCTCGGGAGGCGCGCCGGCGAAGGCCTCCGCGCGCGCCCCGGGCCCCGCGGCAAGACGCGCTACACCATGGCCGGCCGCGAGTCGATCGACACCCTCGACGCCGTGCGCCGCCACGATTTCTCCGCGCGCGACCTGCCCGGCCACGGGCTCAAGGCGGTGGCGCGCCACTTCGGCCTCGCGGGGCCCGCGCGCGAGTACGTGCCCGGCGCGAAGATCTACGCGACGTACCGCGACGACCCCGACCGCGTGCGCCGCTACGCCCTCGACGACGTGGCCGAGGCCGCCGGGCTCGCGCGCCTCCTCGGCGGCGCCGCCTTCGCC
>CAISKJ010001322.1 GCA_903885885.1 uncultured delta proteobacterium | reverse complement strand
TCCGCCACCACCGTGCCGGCGGTCTTCAACACCGACCGCATGGTGGGCGAGTACTTCCAGTGGGGCTACGCACCGGCCAACGCCGCCGCGCGGGCCTGACGTCGGCAACCGCCCAAAAGTAATCGCGGCGGGTGCCCGAGGGCGCCCGCCGCGTTCGTTCTGGATCGGCCCAGAGTCAGAGATCGATGGTTCAGTGAATCACGGCACGGCGCCCCACGATGCCAGCATCCCGCCGAGGTCGGCGCCGTTCACCACGCCGTCCCCGTTGAAATCCGCGCTGCCGGGGCCGCCCCACTGGGCCAGCAGGTTCCCCAGGTCGGAGCCGTTGACGGTCCCCCGAAGGCCGCCGATGCCTCCACCTCGGTGCTCGAGATCGAGCCCCTCGATGCGCCGCCCGACGCCGACGAGGGCCCCGTCGAAGCGCCCGCCGCGCCGCTGCTCTCGGCGCGCGCCGGCATGCGCATCGCGCTGGCGCTGGCCGCGCTCGCGGTCGTGCTGTGCGCCATCGCGCTCTCGATTCGCTGAACCGGCGCAACGGCGCCGGCGCGCGGATCGGTGGCGGTAGCCCGCGGGTTCACCTCTCATCGTTACCCAGATTTGTTTCGAGCGCCGCGCGCGTCGAAATGTTCGGTTTTGCCGGCGCTCGCAGTGCCCCGTCACGCCGGCGCGGCGCCCCGATCCCAGCATGCGCGCGTGAGCGCGCTCTGCCGTCGGGCGCTCGCCGCGCGCTGCGCGATCGCCGACCCGTGCTACACGGAGGAGGGGCACGTGCGGACGGCGAAACGCAACGGACCACGCCGCTCCCGGCGCATCGACCGCGAACCCCAGCGCGCAACGCTCCGCGGCAGAGCGCGCTCACGCGCGCGTGCTTTGATCGGGGCAACGCGCGGCAGAGCGCGCTCACGCGCGCGTGCTGGGATCGGAGCGCCGCGCCAGCGTGACGGGGCGCTGCGAGACGGCAGCCCATCAGCGGCAGTTGGACGTTGCGCCACCCGCAACGACAATCGGGGGCACGATGAGGGTTCACCCGCCGGGCTACGGGCGCGCAATCCCAGACGAATCAATGCGCCAGCGCGGCCCGCGATCCCCCGCGACGCGGTCCTACGCCACGCGCGCGAGCACGAGGTACGGCACGCGCTCGACCTCGCCGCTCGCGTCGTGCGTCAGCATCAGCCCGTAGCGCCCGCCGTACACCAGCCACACGATCCCCTCGCTCGAGTCGTCGACCTGCACGGCCCTCGCCTCGGAGCGCACCGCGCCCGCCGCGTCGCCCACCGCGCACACCGACCACGCGCCCCCGGTGCCGCGCTCCGACTCGTAGCGCAGCGACGCGATCGCGCGCTCCTCGCCCGCGCGCTTGAAGCGCAGCGAGAGCCCGTCGTCGCAGCCGGGGCCCGGCTCCACCTCCACCGACACGAAGCTCGCGCTCACGCGCCCTCGACGAGGGCGAGCTCCACGCGCCCGAGCGCCGGGTCGGCCGACACAGCGCGCACCCGCACCGCAGTCCCGATCGAGAAGGTGCGCGTGGCCGAGCGCGCGTGCGCCTCGTCGGCGTCGATCTCGTACGGACCCTCAGCGAGCTTGTCGAAGGGAACGGTGCCCTCGACGAGCGACGTGTCGATCGTGGCCATGAGGCCGAAGGGCCGCACGCGCGTCACGTGGGCTTCGAACTCTTCGCCGATGTGGTCGAGCATGTACGCGGCCGTGAGCATGCGGCGCCGGTCGTTCTCGGCGCGCGTGGCGGCGCGGGCGCGCTCGTTCACGTGGCGCGAGAGCGTCTCGAGCTCGGGGTCGGCGGGCACGAAGCCCCGCTCGCCGTGGAGGTACTTCTTCACGATGCGGTGCACCTCGAGGTCGGCGTAGCGACGAATGGGCGAGGTGAAGTGCAGGTACAGCGGCGCCGCGAGCCCGAAGTGCCCCGACGGGTGCACCGTGTAGCGCGCGGGGCCGAGCGTGCGAAGCAGCACCGAGCGCATCGCGGGCTCCAGCGGCGAACCCGAGATCTGGTGGTCGAAGGCCGCGAGCGCGAGGGGCGTGAGCCGCGGGCCGAAGCCCGCCTCGAAGCCGAAGTTGCGCGCAAACTCCTCGAGCGCGCGGGCCCTGTCGGCGTCGGGCTCATCGTGCACGCGAAACACCCCCGGCACGCCGCGCTCGACGAGCCACTTCGCCACGGCCTCGTTGGCGGCCACCATCGCGCGCTCGATGAGGGTGTGCGCGCTCGTCGGTCGAAACGCCTCCACGCCCGTCGCCACGCCGCGCGCCGTGTCGAACACGATGCGCGTCTCGTCGCGCGAAATCTCCACGCCGCCGCGCCGCGCGCGCGAGAGCCCCAGGCGCGCCGACACCGTGCGCAGCCACGGGAGCGACGCGCGCACCGGGCTCAAATTCTCGCTCACCTCGCCCTTGTCGAGAAAGGCCGCCACCTCTTCGTAGGTGGCCCGCGCCCACGAGCGAATCACGCTCTCGTACACGTCGATGGAGGTCACCTTCCCCTCGGGGTCGATGCGAAGCTCCGCGGTGAGGCAGCAGCGGTCTTGCTTCGGCAAGAGGCTCAGCCAGTCCGACGAGAGCTCGTCGGGAAACATCGGCAGCACCCTGCCCGCGAGGTACACCGACGTCGCGCGCGTGCGGGCGGCCACGTCGAGGGCTGACCCCTCGGGCACGAAGGCGCTCACGTCGGCGATCGACACGAGCAATCGCAACGCGCCGTCGGCCCCGCCGGGAAACACCGACACGGCGTCGTCGATGTCGCGCGTCGAGGCCGCGTCGATGGTGATGGTGGGCACCTCGCGCAGGTCGCGCCGAAAGCCCGTCACCGCGTGGGGAATCGCGCGCGCGTCTTTGATCTGCGCGAGGGCGTCGTCTTCGAAGGTGGTGAGCACGCCGTGGCGCGCGATCACCTGCGCGAGGGCGCGCTCGTCGGGCGAGTCGAGCGTGCGAATGCACCGCGCGCGATTGTCGCCGAGCACCTTCGCCACCACGTAGGTGCCCACCACGAGCGGAAGGTCGCCCGCGTCGAGCGCCCAGTCGGTGTTGGCCACCTCGCGGTCGACCCGCAGATACGTGCTCCCGCGGTGCAGCACCACCTCGCCGCACAGCTCCAGGCGCATGCGCTCGATGAGGCACAGGGCGCTGCCCGTCCACCGGCCGTCGGCGCCCTGCGTGAGGTCGGCCTCGACCACGTCGTCGGCGAGAAACGCGTTGAGCTCGGGCGGCGCGACGAAGGCCGACAGGGGCTCCCCCCGCGCGCCGATCTCGTTCACGAAGCCGAAGCCCCTGGGGTTGATGCTAACCGTGGCGGTGATCGTGCGGGTCGTAGACATTGCGAGGGCGCGGAGTCTCGCACGCCGCGCAACGCCCGGTCTACGCGCCCTTTTCGCGCGCCTCGAGGGCCCGCGCGAGCTTGCCGTGAATGCCCCCGAACGCGCCGTTCGAAAGCACCGCCACCACGTCGCCGGCGCGCGCCTCGGCCGCCACGCGCGCCACGATGGCGTCCACGCTTCCGGCGCCCACGGGCACCGTCTCGGCGCGGCCGCCGCGCGCGTTGATCTCGCCCACGATGGCGGGCACGTCGAGCTTCTCGGCGTCGGGAATCTCCGCGCGGCCGATGGGCGCGAGCAGCGCGAGGTCGGCGCTCGCGAAGGCCGCGGGATACTCTCGTTGATGGAGGTTTCTGCACGCCGTCGCGCTGCGCGGTTCGAAGATGGCGATGAGCTGGGCTTCCGGGTGATGGCCCTTCATCGCGCGCAGGGTCTCGTCGACGGCCGTCGGATGGTGCGCGAAGTCGTCGTAGATGCGCACGCCGCTCACTTCGGCCACGAGCTCTTGCCTGCGCTTCACGCCCTTGAAATCCATGAGCGCGCGGCACAGCTGCAGCACCGGGAGGCCGAAGCCCTCGGCGAGGAGCGCGATGGCGCCCACCGCGTTTCGCAGGTTGTGCTCGCCCATCAACGGCGAGAAGAAGCGCCCCGCGCACGAGCCGCCGATAAACAGTTCGAAGGGCTGCAGCCCCTTCGAGGGCGCGATGGGCGCGGCCATCCACTCGGGGGCGAAGCCGTCGGGGTACGTGTCGGTGGTGAGGCCGTAGTACACGACGCGCGCGCTCGATTTCGCCGCCGCCGCGCGCACCTCGGCGTCGGGCCCGTGGGCCACGAGCACACCATCGGGCGCGAGGCGCGAGACGAAGCCGCGAAACGCGTCGCGGTACTTCTCCATGTCGGGATAGATGTCGATGTGGTCGTGCTCGATCGAGGTGAGCACCGAGGCCCACGGGCGGTACGACCAGAACTTCGGAATCTTCTCGAAGAAGGCCGAGTCGTACTCGTCGCCCTCGACCACGAAGGCTCCGCCCTTGCCGAGGCGAAAGCTCGTATCGAAGTTCTTCGTGAGCCCGCCCACGAGAAACGACGGGTCCATCGACAGGGCGTGGAGCAGGTGCGCGGTGAGCGCGGTGGTGGTCGTCTTGCCGTGCGTGCCGGCGATCACGATGGAGCGCCGCTGCGCGAGAAAGAGCTCGCCCAGGGCCTTCGGAAACGAGCGCACGTTCATGCCGCCGTCGATGGCGGCGCGGGCCTCGGGGTTGTCTTTGCGGCACACGTTGCCGACCACCACGAGGTCGGGCGCGGGTACGAGGTGCGCGGGGTCCCAGCCCTCCATCGCCTCGACGCCGTAGGCCTTCAGCGCGTCGCCCATGGGCGGGTAGAAGGCCGTGTCGCTGCCCGTGACGCGATGGCCCGCGGCCTTCAAGAGTCCCGCGAAGGCGCCCATGCCGGTGCCCGCGACGCCGATGAGGTGAACGTGCATACCGGGCGTAGATGCACGCGCATCACGCCGCGGTCCAGTATCCGACGCGCACCCGCCATGCGCTCGCGTCGGCCGCGCGCTCCGACACAGCCAGCGGCCGTGAGGACGCTCGGCGCTGTCGGCTCGCTCAGAACTCGATGACGGTGCGAATCGACTCGCCCGCGTGCATGAGGTCGAAGGCCTCGTTGATGCGCGACAGCGGGAGCTTGTGCGTGATCAGCGAGTCGATGTCGATCTTGCCGTCCATGTACCAGTCGACAATCTTGGGCACGTCGGTGCGGCCGCGCGCGCCGCCGAAGGCCGAGCCCTTCCACACGCGCCCGGTCACGAGCTGA
>CAISKJ010001321.1 GCA_903885885.1 uncultured delta proteobacterium | reverse complement strand
CGGCGGGAGCGCGGGCGCGATGAGCGCCTCGAGCTGGCCTTCGGAGTACACGGCCTCGATGCGCCGCACGATGACCCCCGCGCGGTTGATGAAGTACAGCGTGGGCACGTGCTCGATGGGGCCGAGCACGCTCGCGCCGCTGCGCACGTCGTCGCCGGCGCGCGCGAGCACCACGCGCTCGAGGCCCGCCACGGCGCGGTACGCGTCGAGGAGGGTGCGCAGCGTGGGCGCGTCGCCCGTGTCGCCCGCGACGGCCACCACGGCGAGGGAGTCGGGGTGCCTGCGCGCCACGCGCTCGAGGTTGCGCACCATCGCCTGGCTCGCGAGGTTGTCGGTGCTGAAGGCCACCACGAGCAGCGCGAGGCCGCGGTAGTCGGCGAGGTCGACGTGGGCGCCCGCGGCGGTCTCGAGCACGAGGCGCACGGGCTCTTGCGAGGGCGGCGCGGCGAACTCGTCGGGCGTCGACGGGCCCTGGAGCGCGGGGCGCGACGCGGTGTAGCAGCCCGCGCAGAGCGCGAGCGCGCACGCGAGCCCGAGGGGCCTACTCGCCCTTGTCGCCAGCGCCGGTGAAGCGGTCATCGTCATCGCGGAACAAGACGTTGAACGTCGTGAGGGTGCCGTAGCATCCCGTGATGTACTGCTGGAGCGTCACCTTCTCGTCGTCGGTGAGCTTCGAGCCGTTGAGCTTCTGCTCGAGCACGCGCAGCTTGTCGCGCAGCATCACGATCTTGTGAAAGAAGCCCTCGATGGGGATCTTCTTGTCTTGCAGGCCCTGCTTGCCCGCCCGAAGAATGATCTCGCCGCCGCGGTAGCGGTCGGCGATGGGGGCGGTGCCCAGGGCGAGCTCTTCTTGGAGCACCTCGCGGAGCACCTTGCGAAACGTGGCTTCGTCCATGTCGACCTCGATCTCGATGGGGGCGCGCGGCGGCGCCGTCGGGGCAGCGGGACGGGCCGCGGCGCGCTTCACCGCGGGCGCCTTCACGACCGATTTGAGGGCCCCGCGGGCGACGTAGTCGCCGCACGTCGACGTCTCGGGGCGCACCGGCGGATACTGCCCGCTGGTGCAGTCGCCTACCGTCACACCCTTCGTCGGGTCGGGCCGCGCGGACTGAAAGTACGCGCAGGTCCCGCAGCGGCCCGCGAGCGCTTCGTCGATCACGCGCGCGAAGGTAGTTCGAGCGCCGCCCCCGCGTCGAGCGCAGAGGCACTCACCGCGGGTCGATCCCCGCCTCGCGGCGAAATTCGCGGCACTGCCAGCTGCCCCGCGCGAACTCCTCGCAGGTCGTGCCGCGGAGCTCGTAGATCTGACACGCGTTGGGCGACGCGCCGGTGCCCAGGTGCACGCACGCACCGTCGGGGCGCGTCGCGAAGGCCACGAGGCCGAAGTGCCCGGGCTGCACCGCCGCGGCGACGTCGTCGCGGCCCATGCGGCGCCATCGCACGAGGTCTTCTTCGGGGATCAAGATCCTGCCGTCGTGGCCGGTGCGACAGCACGCGCCGCAGGTGAGGCAGTCGAGGTCTTCGTCGGTCACAGGGCCCCGGAGACTCACCGACGGGCGCCGTCGCGGTCAACCGCATTGGCCGTTCACGCCCATGCGCCGGTGCCGTAGACTGCTTTTGCATGCAGACACGCAACGAGGCTGAGATTCACTCGACGGAAGACCTACGCGCCCTCGCCGCCTGCGCCGACGAGCGGGTGCGCGCGTGGGCCCTCCGTTGCCTCTCGAGACCTGCCCACGGCGACGCGCGCGACGTGCTGCGCGCGAACCTCTCGCACGCCTCGGCCGCCGTGCGCCGGGCCGCGCTCGACGGCCTCGACGGCGCGCCCCTCGACGCCGACACCGTCGCGGCGCTGCGCGCG
>CAISKJ010001320.1 GCA_903885885.1 uncultured delta proteobacterium | reverse complement strand
CGGCCGTGGTCGAGTCGCAGCGGGCGCCGGCGTCGGAGGCCCCGCACACCGTGACGGCGGCGGTGCGCGAGCAGTCGAAGTCGTTGCAGTCGCGGAAGCCGTCGCAGTCGTTGTCGACGCCGTCGCCGCAGGCGGCGTTGGTGTTCTCGGGGCCCGTCATGGTGCAGGGACCGGCGTCGGCGCGCGTGCCGCACACGGTGACGCCCGCGTCGCCGCGCGAGCACGAGAAATCGTTGCAGTCGACGAAGCCGTTGCAGTCATTGTCGACGCCGTCGCCGCACGCGGCGTTGGAGTTCTCGGTGCCGCGGCACAGGCAGAAGCCCGCGTCGCCGCCGCGGTTGAGCCCGCCGTCGGCGAGGCAAACGGGCACCGCGCAGGTCTGACACGAGAAGTCCTGACAGTCGGTGAAGCCGTCGCAGTCGTTGTCGAGGCCGTCGCTGCAGGCCGCCGTGGTGCTCTCGGGGTCGCCGCACATGCAGGTGCCGCCGTCGCGCAGGGTCACCGTGTTGTTGGTGAGGCACGCGGGCACGGCGCACGTGCGACAGGCGAAATCGTCGCAGTCGGCGAAGCCGTTGCAGTCGTTGTCGAGGCCGTCGTTGCAGCGGGCGGCGGTGTCTTCGCGGGTCATCGTCGGCGCGCAGGCCACGTCGCGGCGGGCGCGGTCGCTGGCGATGTCGCTGCCGCCGGGGGTGTCGGAGAGCGGGATCGTGGAGTCGACCGCCGCGTCGTCGACGGCCGTGCCGCCGCCGCGGGAGATACAGGCCGAGGCGAGAAGAAGTGCACCGAGAAAGCAACGCGTCGTAGTCATCGGGGTGGTCTCCCTTGAAGAGGGCGTCGGCGAGCGCACCGACGCTCGGACCCGTAGCCGCTGCCTATCACGGATCTCGCGCCGAGGGGTATAGCGCCCCCATGGCGCTTGACAGGCGCCTCGCGCGCTGCCTTGTTGCGCTCCGTGGCGACGCGTCGCCGCGGAGGTGACTCATGAACCGGGTGTTCATCGATGTGGATACGCAGGCCGATTTCTGCGCCCCGGGCGGCGCGCTCTTCGTCGCGGGCGCCCCTGCTGCGATGGGCGCATGCGCGCGGCTCGTCGAGGCCGCGGTGGCCTCCGGCGCGCCGCTGCTCGGCAGCGTAGACTCGCACGCCCACGACGCGTGGGAGTTCGCCGGCGCCGCGAGCGCGGGCCCGCGGGGCGAGCGGCCCGGGTTTCCGCCGCACTGCGTGAAGGGCACCGCGGGGTGGCTCAAGCTCCCGTCGACGCTGCCCGCGCGGTTCTGCTTCGTGCCCGTCGTCGACGACCCCGACGCGGCGGCGCGCGTGCCCGCGAACACGCAGGCCGTGTACTTCGAGAAGGAGGTCTACTCGCTCTTCGCCAACCCCAACGCGGCGCGCGTGCTCGACGCGCGGGCGCCCGCGGGGCCCGTCGAGTTCGTGGTGTTCGGCGTGGCCACCGACTATTGCGTGCGCGCAGCCGCGCTGGGGCTCCTCGCGTGGATCGGCGAACGTCCGGCGCGCGCGGGCTCGCGCGTCGTGGTGGCGCGCGACGCCATCGCGGCGGTGACCGCGCCCGGCGGCGAGGCGGCGCTCGACGAGATGCGCGCCGCGGGCGTCGCGCTCCGCGACACCGACGCGATCCTCGCGGGGTGAATCGTCCGCGCCGTGTGCGCCGCCGCGTAAGCGACGCGCGGCGCGCGACGTACAAGCACGTCCCGCGGGCGTAGAGGGTTGCGCCTGGCGATGGCCCCGCGAGAAGATTCGCGCCCGCACCACCGTCTCTCGAGTTCGCCCCGGGGTCGAACACCCCAAAGTCCCCATCAAGGAGTCGCTTCGATGTCGCTGTCTACCAAAGTCTCTCTCGCCCTGCGCTGCTCCGTCACGCTCATCGCGGGCCTCGCCCTCACCGACTGCGTCATGCGAACGACGCCGATTCGCACGGCGG
>CAISKJ010001319.1 GCA_903885885.1 uncultured delta proteobacterium | reverse complement strand
TGGCCCGCGGTGAGGTCGAGCGCGAAGCCGCCGGGCACGATGCCGATGAGAATGAGCATCACGAGGCCGACGCCCTTCTGGCCGTCGTTGGAGCCGTGCGCGAAGCTCACGCCGCTGCAGGTGGCGACGAGGAGCGCGCGCACGCCCGGCGGCGGCGGCGTGTCGCCGGGCGGGGGAACGAGCAGGGCCTTGTTGGGCGTGTAGCGCCGCGCGAGAAGGAGCAGCGCGCCCGCGGCGCAGAAGCCGAAGAGGGGCGACACGACGAGCGAGAGGGCGATCTCGCCGGCCTTGGCCCAGTTGACGCCGTCGCCGAAGGTGTGCGCCGGGCGCAGCGAGTTGGCGATGCCGACGCCGAGGATCGAGCCGATGAGGGTGTGCGAGCTCGACGCGGGGAGGCCCTTGTACCAGGTGGCGAGGTTCCACCCGATGGCGGCCACGAGGAGGGCGAGCACCATGGCGAGGCCCGCGTGCGCGCCCCCCGACACGAGGAGCTCGACGGGCAGCAGCTTCATGATGCCGAGGGCCACCGCGATGCCCCCGACGAACACCCCCGCGAAGTTGAACGCGCCCGAGATGGCGACGGCCACGCGCGGCGGGAGTGTGTTCGTATAGATCACCGTGGCCACCGCGTTGGCCGTGTCGTGAAACCCGTTGACGAACTCGAAGGCGAGGGCGACCGCGAGGCACACGAACAGCGTCACCGCGGCCCCGGCGCTCAGGCCGTGATCGAACAGGGCTTCCATGGACTCTTCGTCCTTCCTATGAGGGAGAGTTCCCCGCGCGAGACGCTAGAGTCATCACGTCACACGCGCGTGACATGGGTGAACCGATCGCGTGCCCCGCGCACTCCCATTCGCGATGCGAGTGACCTATCGTTTCGCCATGCGACCTCTCATGGTGCTCATGACCCTCGGCACGGCCATGGTGGCCTGGTTCGTCGTGCGAATGTGCGCGGGCGCGTCCCTCGACGTGTGGCGGGTGAGCTGCTTCCTCGGCGCGTGCTCCCCGCTCGCCTCCGCCGCCGCGCTTCTCTACATCCAACGCGTGGGCGACCGCGAAGACAGCGTGCTCGCCGCGTGGCTCGTGCGCGCCATCGGCATGCACTTCGTCCTCGCGTGGCTCCTGGGCGTCTCCGACTGGCTCCGCGGCCCGCCCGGCGTCGCGCCCGCCCTCAACGCCGACATGGTGGCGCCCCTCGTGCTCGCGTCGTTCTTCCCCGTCTTCGGCGTCGCCTTCGTCACCTTCCGCTGGCTCCTCCGCGTGACGCAGCGCCTCGCCGCCGCGCGCCCGCCCGCGACGCGCACCATCGACCTCGAGGCCCACCGCGTGCCCTACCGCGGCGCCCAGCGCCTCCGCGTCACCGAGTCCGTCGCGGGCCTCCCCACGGCCCTCCTCGTCGCGTGCGCCCTCGGCGCGGCCTCCGTGGGCTTCGCCCTCGCGGCCCCCTGGTCCATCGCGGCGGTGCTCGGCGCCACGGCCGTGGTCCTCGGCGCCGTCTCCATGCTGGGTGCGCCCGCGGTGCTCCCCAGCGTCGTGTCGCTCGCCTGCGTGGCGGGCGCCCTGCTCACGCGCCAGCTCGCCACGCACACGGGCTCGTACCCGCTCGCGTGCGCGTGGCCCTGGGTCGCCCTCGCGGGCCTCGGGGTCTACCTCACCACCCTCGAGGCCATGATGCGCCTCGCGCCCGCTACCGCATCCGCCCGGCGATCGTAACGCCCACGCCCCCCGCGTCGGTGCCGTAGGGCGCCATCGCGGGGTAGAGCCACTGCACCAGCACGTCGGTGTTGGGCGTCGCGCGAAAGGCCGCCTGCGCCCCGAGCGGCACGCGCGCGTCGCTCACGTCGACGGACCCCACGTTGGCCGCGTACACGCCCGACACGAGGCCCAGGGCCACCCGCGACCCGAGCTGAAACATCACGCGCACCGGCACATTGAGCACGTTGCGCACCTGCGCCGCGCCGCTGAACATAAACTGCCAGAACACCCCCGTCTCGACGCGCAGGTGGGCCGCGGGCAGCACCACGAGCACCGGCACGCCCGCCATGACCGACCACACGGTGTTCGACGCGAGGGGCGTCACCACCGTGGCCTCGACGCCCACGTGCACGGCCCGCGCGGCGGGTTCGAAGAGCCCCCAGCGCAGGCGCAGGTAGGGGTTGCCCACGAGGCGGTTGCCGACCTGATACACCTCGTCGCGGTCGACGCGGCCGTAGCGGTCGGCCGCGAGCGTCTCGCTG
>CAISKJ010001318.1 GCA_903885885.1 uncultured delta proteobacterium | reverse complement strand
CTCGTCCCGCGCGCGCGCGCGCCGCGGCCCTGCAGAACAACGCCTCCGCGATGGATTCGCTGGGCTTCTGAGCCCGACGCTCAGGCGAAGGAGGCGACCACCGCAGCGTGGTCGGACTCGACCTCTTCGCGCCCGTCGTTGGCACCCTCGCGCAGCTCCTCGTTCAGGACGCGCGCGCTGCGAAAGCGCCGCCACAGGCTCCGGCTCACCAGAATGTGATCGATCTGCTGCCCCACGCCGCGGTGCATGATGGTGTGCCGCGCGCCCGCGGGCACCGCCCTCCCGCAGTGGTGGAGTACGCCCGCCTCGAGCGAGGCCGCGGCGTCGATGTCGGCGTTGCGGCCCCGCGGCGCCTCGGCGAGCTCACCCGCGACCGCACGCACGGCGAGCGAGTCGGGCCCGTCGTTGAAATCGCCGAGCACCGCGAGCTGCGCGCGCCCGTCGCGCAGCAGCCGCGCCTCGACGCGCGAGCGGAGCTGCAGCGCCTCGGCGATGCGCACGACCGTGGTGCGTGCCGCCCCCTCGGCGGCGGCGTAGTGGCCGTCTTCGTCGAGGGCCGCGCCCGTCGCGTCGACGCGCGCGATGGGGCGCGGGCTCTTGAGGTGCACCACGAGGAGCGTGAGCGCGGTGCCATCGGGGAGCGCGACGGTGACCTCGAGCACGCCGCGGCGCGACTCGAGGCGCCCCGCGAAGGCGCGCGGATCGCCCTCGGCGAAGGTCGGAAACGACAGCTCGCCGGTGCCGTGCACCTCGACGTTGGTGATGGGAAAGCGCGAGAGCACGCCGCATGCGATGCCGCGCGCGTCGGCGCGCCCGGCGACCGCGGGCTGGTAGTCGAACTGCGTACCGAGCTGGGCGCGCACCGCGTCGAGCACGTGGGCGCCTTCGATCTCTTGAAACGCGACCACGTCGGCGTCCATCCGGGCGACGACGGAGGCCACGCAGTCGAGCTTGCGGTGGTAGAGGGCGCGCGCGCGACGCTGCGCCCACTGGCTGAACCCGTCGCGGTCGAGCTGACCGATCACGTGCGGGGGCGTGTCGTCGAAGAGGTCGCGAACGTTGAAGGTGCCGATGCGAAACACCGGCGGAGAATATCGTTACCCGCGGAGCAAGCAATCGCCGCGTTGCGACCGATCAGCCGCGAACCTGCCCGTCGCCGCGGACGACAAACTTCTCGGCCGTGAGCTCTCGCAGTGACATCGGCCCGAAGGCGTGCATGCGGCTCGTCGAGATGCCGATCTCGGCGCCGAGCCCGAGCTCGCCGCCGTCGTTGAAGCGGGTCGAGGCGTTCCACAGCACGCAGGAGGCGTTCACCTCGGAGAGGAAGCGCTCGGCGGCCTCGACGTCGGCCGTGACGATCGTCGCAGTGTGCTCTGTGCCGTGCGTCGCGATGTGGTCGAGCGCAGCCTCGAGCGACGGCACGCACCGCACCGCGAACACCAGCGCGAGGAACTCGGTGTCCCAGTCGTGCTCGGTGGCCACGCGGGCCTCGACTCCCGCCGCCGCGAGCGAGGCGCGCGCGGCCTCGTCGGCGCGCAGCTCGACGCCCGCCGCCGCGAGGCGACGCCCGAGCGCGGGCAGCACCGCCGCCGCGACGTCGTCGTGCACCAGCAGCGTCTCGGCGGAGTTGCACACGCCGGGGCGGCTCACCTTCGCGTTGAAGGCCACGTTGACGGCCATGGCGAGGTCGGCCTCGCGGTCGATGTAGACGTGACACACGCCAGCCCCGTGGCGGATCACGGGGACGCGCGCGTGCGCGTCGACGAAGGCCATGAGGGCCGGGCCGCCGCGAGGAATCGCGAGGTCGACGAGGCCCGTCGCGCCCAGGAGCTCGGTGACGCGCTCGCGCGCGGTGTCTTCGATGAAGAGCACGGCGTCGGGGGGGAGGCCCGCGTCGGCGAGGCCCGCGCGCACGGCCTCGGCGAGCACCGTGTTCGACCGCACGGCCTCGGAGCCGCCGCGCAGCACGACGGCGTTGCCCGCGCGCAGCGCGATCGAGGCGGCCTCGACGGTGACGTTGGGGCGGGCCTCGTACACGACGGCGACCACACCGAGCGGGATGCGCCGGCGAAAGACGCGCAGGCCGTTGGGGCGCTCGGCCACGAGGCGCTCTTCGCCGAGGGGATCGGGCAGCGCGGCGAGGGCGCGCACCGAGGCGACGAGGGCGTCGTAGCGCGCGGGCGTGAGGAGGAGCCGGTCGCGCATCGCGGGGCTGAGGTCCGCGGCCTGCGCGAGGTCTGCGGCGTTGGCCGCGAGCGCGGCGTCGCGGTCGGTCTCGAGGCGCCGCGCGACCGCTTCGAGGGCTTCGTCGCGTTGGTGCGTGGTGGCGCGCGCGAGGAGTCTCTGCGCGGCGCGCGTGCGCCGAAGCGCGGCGTAGAGGGCACTGGTGCGTTCGCTCATGGGTGTGTCTTCGGGGGGCGGGCAGCATACGCGACAGGCCTGCGAGCGCGAAGGTATAGTCACCGGCCCATGAGCGACGAAGGCACCGCCCCGACGGCGAAGAAGAAGCGCGCAGCGAAGCCCGACGGCGAGCCCGTGCTGCGCGTGCGACGCATCCACCGGCGCGACCTCAACCGCGCGTGGGAGTTTCTCAAGCTCTGCTTTCGCACGGTGAACCGCGAGACCGTCGAGTATCAGCGCCCGCGCTCGAAGCGGCGCTTCCTCGAGGTGTACGAAGAAGAGGGCGTCGAGCAGCTGTTGTTCGAGGTGGGCGCCGACGGCGACGCCGCCGACATCGTGGGCTACGCCGAGTGCGCGTTCGAGATCACGGGCTCGGACAACTGGATGAACGAGAACTTCTTCACGCGACGCGGGATGCGCCCGATGTTCGTCGAAGAGCTGGCGGTGCACCCGGAGTATCAGGGCCGCGGCGTGGGGAGCTTCCTCCTCGAGCAGCTCGAGCACCTCGCGCGTGTCCGAGGGTGCACGCACCTCGTGCTCGAGGTGGCGGAGAACAACAAGCGCGCCCTGCACTTTTACCGCGCGCGGCACTTTCAGAAGCTCGACGCGGCCGTGTTCATGGCGAGGCGCGTCGACTCGGATCAAGAGCTGCTACCGCCTCGCGCCCTCAAGACGCGCGCGCCGCGCGCTGCGGTCGAGAAGCCCGCGCCGCGGCGGCGCAAGGCCAAGACGACGCCGCCCGAGGGCTGAGCCCTCGCGGATTCGGGTCGGTGATCGGGGTGGGGGGTCGAAGCGGGGAAGAGGGACGATCAGAGCGTCGCCCCAGGGCACCGGCTTGGACCGATGCCCTGAGACGCGAGGGTCAGCTCAGAGCTGGCCGTACCCGAGGTAGCGGCTGATGTTGCGCATCGCGTCGATGAGACCGACGTAGTAGTCGAACGCGCGCTCCTTGCGGGCCTGATCCTGGTTGGTGCGACGGGGCGTCGTGATCTTCGGCTGCGGACGACCGTTCGAGTCGAGCACCAGGCGAGGCGTGCCGTCGGGGTTCGTGCCCATGGTCTCGAAGGCGTCTTCGAGGAGGGCGTTGGCGTGCGCGAGCATGCGCGAGGCGACGCCGCCGTCGACCGCGGTGCCGCCGCGGATCGCCGTGAGGGCCGCGTCGGTGCCGTAGCGACGGGCGATGTACGTGATGCCCGTGCGGGGGTTCACGAAGTAGATGCGCTGGGCCTCGGGCACGAGCACCTCTTCGGAGCCGCCCTGGGTCCACACGCGCATGAGGTTGATGATCTCGGTGTCGCTGTTGAGCGACGAGTAGAGCATCGCGTAGATGCCGAGCGTGATCTGCTGCTTGTAGCCGAAGTTCGGGAAGAGCAGGTTCGTCGTGCCGGCGGGGCGCGCGAGCGAGGTCGCGCTGAGGTTCGTCTGGAGCGGCGTGACCTCGTTCTCGGTCGCGGTCGGGTTCGCCGCCCACATACCGACCGTGGGCCAGTCTTCGGCCATGAGGCCGCCGAGGAGGCGACGCGTGGCGTCGGGGTAGTCGGTGTGGAAGTTCACGAGGAAGTCACGACCGTCGAGGTACAGGTGGCGCGTGACGCTCGAGAACGTCGGGCGGCTGTCCATCAGCATGATGGTCGCGAAGGTCTTCTCGAGCGCAGTGCCCTCGCGACGCTGGTACGAGAGGTAGTCGAGCGAGCCGCCCATGCGGTTGTCGTAGTCGTCGTCGATGTAGCGACCGTTGACCATGCCGACCGAGAAGCGCGGCATGCCGCGGACGACGTCGGTGTTCCACACGGAGATGTTCGCCGCGCGGGTCTCGGGCGTGGCGCCGTTGATCGAGAAGAACTCGTTGTTGGTCTCGACCGAGTAGTCGCCGACCGCCGGGCGCGTCATCACGCCCGAGAAGAAGTTGAACATGTCGGGCTGCACCGCGATCGTGGGCTGGAGGAAGCCCTCCGACTGCGCGATCACGTTGAACGTGGCGTCGTTGTAGAAGCCCTTGTACAGCGAGATGTCGCGCGACACGTTCCAGTGATAGCCGCGGATGAGGCGGAACATGCGCGAGGCGACGCCCTGCGAAACGCCCCAGCTCGCCCACTCACGCTGGCCGCGGCGGAAGTAGCCCGCGGGGTAGAGCAGGTCGTACTTGCGCATGATCGCGTGCGTGACTTCGTAGATGTCAGCGCCCTGATCGAAGTACTGGATGTGGGGGTAACCCACGCCGCGGTCCCAGGACACGCGGTAGCGCCAGCGAACGGCGCCCGCATTGCCACCGGGCGTGCCCTCACGGACGCGCCAGAAGTGGGTGTCGTCTTCCGTGTTGGTCTGCTCGGGCGCCTCGCCCTGGTAGTACTCAGGCGTCGTCTCGAGGTCGCTCACGAAGGCGTGATCGTGGGGCGCGTGACCGCAGATCTTGCCGTCGACGAGGCGCCAACGGTAACGATCCTTCTCCTCCTCGGTCGCATCGCGGCAGCGCGAGGGATCGAAGATGTTCATCTCGCGAGCGAGCTGGGTGTAGTGAATCGACTGCCCGAAGGTGGGCTCGGGCTGCGTGGCGGGGTCGCCGAACGCAGGGTCCTTCCAGTACACGTAGTCGCGCTCACCGAGCTGCGACGACAGGCGCGGCGAGAAGCGGCGCTGCTCGTCGAGGGGCTGCACCGCCGTGTCGTGCGTCTCGACCACGCGGCCGTAGAGGTAGCCCATGGCGTAGAAGTCGTAAGCGCCAGCGCCCACGGTCTCGCCGAAGCGCTCCCACTGGTACTCCATGGTGGAGGTGTTGCCGAAGTAGTTGATGCCCGCGTGGTGGTTGCCCGCGTCGAGGGCGCGCTTGCCCATCTCTTCGTCGCTGATGGGGTCGAGGTAGCGCGGCCCCATGCAGTTGTCGTTGTTGCGATCGGTCGAGCGGCGGTTGGCCGCGGTGATGTTCTGACCCTGGTACGTGTAGGTGCCGCAGGCCTGCGCAGCGGTGTTGTTGCGCGTGCGAAGCTGCCAGTACTGGGGGTTGTAGTTCATCGAGTCGTAGCTCGACACCGGGAGGTGGTAGAGCCCGATCGAGTGGCCGATCTCGTGGAGCGCGATGCCCTTGTAGGCGTCGATGCGCAGATCCTGAAGGATGCGCGCCTGGCGCTGCGCCTGCGTGAGGTTGCGGTACTTCGCGAGGAACCAACGGGCGACGCCCTGGAGGTCATCGGAGCCCACCGCGGGCGGCGCGCCCGCGTCCTGGAAGCAGAAGCCGCGCGCTTCGGCGCGGTGCATGAGCTCATCGCGCATGTTGCCGATGGTCTCGGGGTCCATCATGCGCAGGGGCGACGCGCGGTTGAGCGCGTCGTCGCTGAGGCCCGCAACCGAGCCGCCCGCGCCCATGAGGCGGAGGGTGTTCGGGTCGAGGAGGTCGGCCTCATACTGCGTGTTCTGGAGGCGGCGGGCCATCTGGCTCGCCTGCACGTGGAAGCGCATGCCGTTGCCCGACGGATCCTGCGCGACGGGGACCATGTCGCGCGTGATCTGCTGGTACGCGCGGATGCCCTCGCGGAGATTGTTGCCGAAATCGGGCATCTCCTGCGCGAGCTGCTGGCCGTCGCCGGCGAGCGTGATGTGCCGCGCGCGGTCGGCGATCTCCGAGGGCTCGACGCGGGCGCCGAGGTCGGTGCTGCCGATGCGGGTCTCGCCGGGGTTGCGGAGGTACTGCGCGAGCACCGCGCCAGGCGCGTTGTTCGAGTACTGATCGACCGTGAGGCTCTCCGCCGCGGGGTCGATCGAGTTCATGATGAGGCGGATGAAGTCGCGCTGCTGGCCGGCGGCGTACTCGACGGAGCGGCCCATGTTCATGGCGCCGTTCGAGACGACCTCGCCCGTCAGCGGGTCGTAGCCCCAGTGGGCGATGCCGCCGAAGGGCGCGCGCGAGTTACCCTGCCAGTACGTGATG
>CAISKJ010001317.1 GCA_903885885.1 uncultured delta proteobacterium | reverse complement strand
CGGTGGCTGGTATTTATGTAGGTCGTAGGGGGGCGCGGATCGCGGCGCTCGACGCCGTGCTCATCGTCGCGGCGCTCTTTACGGCAGAGTTCATCCTGCGGCCGAGCGCGGGCCTGTCGGTGGTGCGCGAGATCCTGGTGCTGTGGACGGGCGCGACGGCCATCGTCCTCACGGTGCACCTGCTCACGTTCTACGTGTTCGAGCTCTACAACCTGCGCCTCGATTTTCGCACGCTCACCAACGTGCTCCGCTGCGTGACGGCGGTCATCATCGCGGGCGTCGTCGTGGCGGTCGCGAGCTTCGCGCTCCCCACGTGGGGCCTCTCGCGCACGCTCTTCGTGCTGCACGGGCTCGTGCTCACGGTGTTCACCGTGCTGAGCCGCTGGGCCGTGTCGCGCAGCGCCTCGCACCGCATGCCGCCGCAGCGCGCGCTGCTCGTCAACGTGGGCCTCACGCCCGACGACGTGGTCGGTGAGTTCTTTCAGAACCCCGAGAGCCATTTTCACATGGTGGGCTCGGTGCCCGTGGGCGCGCCCCCCGCGGTGCTGCGCAAGGGCTCCATCCCCCCGCCGGTGGGCGCCGTGCACGACTGCGAAGGCGCGCTCGCGCGCGAGTCGGCGCGGCACCTCATCGTGGCGGGCATCGACCGCCTCCCGCAGAACGCCGCCGAGGAGTTTCTCCGCCTCAAGGGCAAAGGCGTCGAGGTGCACGACCTCAACGACCTCTACCAGGCGCTCACCGGTCGCCTGCCCCTCGAGCTCGTCGACAACCGCTATTTTCTCCGCGTCCCGGCGTTTACGCGCGACACGCGGCCGGTGCTCTCCAACCTCCTGCGCGTGCTCGATTTCTTCGCCTCCCTCGCGCTGCTCGTCACGTCGCTGCCCCTGTGGCTCCTCGCGGTGGTGGGCATCAAGCTCACCATGCCCGGGCCCGTGTTCTACTCGCAGGAGCGCGTCGGCAAAGACGAGGCGCCGTACGTGATCTACAAGTTTCGCTCGATGCGCCTCGACGCCGAGCGCAACGGCCCGCAGTGGTCGCAGGGCCCCGTCGATCCGCGCGTCACGCCCTTCGGGCGCTTCCTGCGCCGCTCGCGCGTCGACGAGCTCCCGCAGCTGTGGAACGTGCTCGTCGGCGACATGAGCCTCGTGGGCCCGCGCCCCGAGCGCCCCGTCTTCGTCGCCGAGCTCAAGCAGCAGATCCCCTACTACGCACTGCGCTTCCAGGTGAAGCCCGGCGTCACCGGCTGGGCGCAGGTGAACTACCGCTACGGCGCCAGCGTCGACGACACGCGCGTCAAGCTCTCCTACGACCTCTTCTATGTGCAGGAGCGCTCCGTGTCGCTCTACCTGCTCACGCTCATGAAGACGGTCACCACCGTGCTCTTCAAGCCGGGCTCGTAGCCGCCTCGCGGGCCTTCACCAGCGCGGCGATGCGCGCGATCACCGCGTCGGGCGCGAGCGCGCTCGAGTCGACCAGCACCGCGTCGTCGGCCATGCGCAGCGGAGCCACCGCGCGCGAGGCGTCTTGCGCGTCGCGCTGGCGCACCTCGTCGAGCGTGGCCTCGTAGGTGGCCGCCACGCCCTTCGCCACGAACTCCTCGTAGCGACGGCGCGCGCGCACCTCGTCCGACGCGGTGAGAAACACCTTCACCTCGGCGTCGGGAAACACCACCGTGCCGATGTCCCTCCCCTCGAGCACCACGGCCCCGTCGGCGCCGAAGGCCCGCTGCGCGTCGAGCAGCGCGTCGCGCACCCCCGCGTAGGCGCTCACCGCGCTCGCCCCCATGGCCATGTCGGGCGTGCGAATGCGGTCGCCCGGGTCTTCGCCGTCGACGAGCACCCGCGTGGTGTTGTGCTCGGCGCGCCCGAGGCGCAGCGCGCCCGTGTTCACCGCGTCGTGGGCCGCGCGCTCGACGGCGCCGCGGTCGTCGAAGGCCACGCCGCGGGTGCGCGCCACGAGGGCCACCGCGCGATAGAGTGACCCCGTGTCGACGAGGGTGTACCCCAGCGCGCGCGCCACGCCCTTCGCCACCGTGCTCTTGCCCGCGCCCGCGGGACCGTCGATGGCAACCACCGGCTTCGGCCTGCTCATGACTCCACCACCTCGAGGTCTGCGCCGAGGCCCCGCAGAATGGCCGCGAAGCTCGGAAAGCTCGTGTCGACGCACGCCACGTCGTCGACGATCGTCGCGCCGTCGGCCGCGAGGGCGAGCACCGCCGCCGCCATGGCGATGCGATGGTCGCCGTGCGAGCGCACCGTCGCCCCACCGCGGGGAACTCCCCCCTGCACGGTGAACCCGTCGCCGTGCGCCGCGGCGCCGAGGCCGAAGGCGCGCACCATCTCGACGAGGGCCGCCACGCGGTCGCTCTCTTTCACCCGCAGCTCGCTCAGGTCGTCGAAGCGGCTCTCGCCCGGCGCCACCGCCGCGGCCGCCACCAGCGCCGGCACCTCGTCGATGCACCGCACCGCGAGCTCGCCGCCCACGCGCGCACCGCGACGAAACACACCCGCCTCGCCGAGGCCCACGTGCAGGTTGGCCACGGGCTCGCCGCCGCGCTCGCCCTTCGGGTCGATGGCCACGCCGCCGCCCATGTCGCGCAGCACCTCGAGAAAGCCCGCGCGCGTGGGGTTGGTGCACACGCGCCGCGCCGCGATGCGACTGCCCTGAACCACATGGGCCGCCACGAGCAGAAAGGCCGCCGACGAGGGGTCGCCGGGCACGTCGAGGTCGAGGGGCGCGAGCTCGCCGTTCCACCCCGTGGGGTCGAACATCACGGCGCTGCCGAGGGTGCTCACGGGCGCTCCCATCGCCGACAGCATGCGCTCGGTGTGATCGCGCGACACGTGAGGCTCGCGCAGCGCGGTGAGCCCGTCGGCCCACAGCCCCGAGAGGAGCAGGCACGTCTTCACCTGCGCGCTCGCCACGGGGAGGTCGTACTCGAGCTCGACGAGGCGCCTCCCACGGTCGAGCGGAGCGATGTCGAGCGGCGCCACCTCGTCGCGCTTCACCGGGTCGATGGCGCCCTCGATGCGCGCGCCGCGGCCTCGCAGCGGCCGCGTGATGCGACCCATGGGGCGCTTCGAAAGGGAGCCGTCGCCGACGAGGCGCGAGGCGAAGTCTTGCGCGACGAGCACGCCCGCGAGGAGGCGCATCGAGGTGCCCGAGTTGCCGCAGTCGAGGTCGCCCGAGGGCGCGCGGAGCCCGTCGAGGCCGACGCCCTCGACGACGAGCGCGGCGCCCTCATCGCGCAGGGTGACCCCGAGGGCGGCGAGGGCCGCGCGGGTGCGGAGGTTGTCGTCGCCGCCCGAGAGGTTGCGCAGCGTCGAGGTGCCCTTCGCGAGCGACGAGAGAATGAGCGCGCGGTGCCCGATGGACTTGTCGCCGGGCAGATCGAACGCGCCCCGCAAAGGCTTCTGCGAGGGAGAGATGCGCCAGCGTCGGGTGGTCATTCGGGCGCGAAGCAATACACGCCCGCAGAGGCGTCGTCTACCGATGGCGTGCGGCGCGGCGGTGGGTCTATGGGGACGCCCAGCCGCGTATCTCGGGGTGCGCCGCGAGCGCCGCCAGACAATCGGGGTCGATGTAGTGCGCCGCGGCGCGCGGCGCGCGAGTCAGCGCATCACGCGCGAGGGGCGCGCTTCTTCCGCGAGCTTCGGCGAATACGAATCGCCTTCGCCAGGGCCTCGATCTTCGTCCTGGCTGCGTCGGCACGCGCGGCGTCGGCATCGTTGAGCCAGTCGTACATCTCGGGCTGACGCGACAGCACGGCCAGCAGGTCGTCGTCGAGCACATCGGCGGCGCCGGGCTCCTTCGATGCGCGGAGCAGCGCGGCGAAGGTGGCGCTGAAGGGCTCCTCGACAACGACACGGCGGATCGCGTCTGCTTCTGCGATCCTACCCTGCGCGCGGTGGCCGTCGTAGTCGCGCAGAAAGGCATGGAGCTTCACAACGGCGTTATGACGGCCGCGAATGAGCGTCTGCTCGGAGGCGAGGCGAGGCATGACGCGCAGGGTCGCCGCTCCTCGATGACTGCCTTCACGGGCCACATAGCGCCCCGTCGCGAGCGAGAGGGCGAGGTGCTCGAAGGGGTCATCGACGGTTGGATCGAGCATCGCCTCGTCGAACGCATCGTTCTTCTGACGGTTGCAGATCGCGCAAATCCAAAGAAGGTTCGACCAGACGAAGGTCCGCTCGGGGCGCGGCACCTTCGGGTAGAGGTGCTCGACGTCGCAGCCGTGGCTGTCTTCACAGTACATACACCGCTCGAGCCCCGAGGCCATCGCGCGCAACGCGCACCTGACGGCCTCGATCGCGCGGTTGGGGCGCCGCCCCTGCCACGTCGCTTCGACCCGCTCGCCGACCTTCGGAAGCCTCTTCTTGCGCTCGGCTTTGACGGCGCGGTCGAGCGCGCTTTGATAGGCCGCCAACGCGTCGAGCGCACGCGTTGGCAGCGCGATGCGCCGCAGGCGCCTCATCGCTTGGCGTCGATCGCCGAATGAGCGGTCAGCCGCACAGCCGCGCGCTCCACCTCGTCGGACATCGTCTGCGGAACCTCCGCGAGCAGGCGCTTGTACTCTTTGCGCTCTTCCGGGTTCGCCTTCCTCGTGATGACTCGTACTTCGAGCTCCGCGAGGCGCTCCCGCTTGCTCTCGGCGTCTTCAGACCACGTGTGCTCGAGCCCGAAGAGACCCGAGAGCAACGCGTCATCCACGCTCCCGTTGACCACGCGACGATACAGGTCCCGACTGGCGATCTGGGCCGACCCCGACGTGCCCGGAGGAGACAGAAGGATGAGCCCGTTCTCGACCGCCGCCTGACACACGAAGGGGCTGTGCGTCGTCACGATGAACTGAATGTTGGGGAAGTGCTCCTTGAGCCAGAAGCCGATGCGACGCTGCCACGCGGGGTGAAGGTGGGCCTCGGCCTCGTCGATCAGCACCACGCCGCTGTGCCCGACCACCGCGCGCGCCCCCTTGCGCGCGAAGCGCAGCTTGCCAAAGCGCGCGTGCATGTGACGCAGAACATCGACGACGAGCGCCACGAGAATCTGCGCGCCGGCCCCAAGGTTGAAGATCGACAGCGGCTGCCCATCTTGCACCACCGAGAGCCCACGCGAATCGACGCCCTTCACCTCGATATCGCCGAGTAACTCGTCGTTCAAGAGCGCGATCACGCCCTCGACGATGTGCCTCGAGTCATCCCGCTCGGCCTCGGACACGTTCCGATCGAGGCTTCGGTAGTCGAGGTCCATCAGCCAGCGGATCGGGTGCGTGAGCGACGCGTCGTCGCGAAACAGCGTGAGGAAGGCCCCCTCGCGCGAGGTCGCCGTCGCCCAGTTGTCAGCCGCGTTCGCCTGCCCGAGCAGCCGTCGATTCGCGCCGTACCCCGCAGCGAACCACCCCTTCGGATCATCGTGCCACGGCCCCGCAAATGCCCGATCGCCATCGCTATCGCGCCCGTGGCTCATCGCGCCATGCGCAGACGCCCAGTGGTCACCCACGACGAGCTCTTCGTCAGAGGCCACCGTCGAGAGGGTGTTCGCGTCGCGCTGGAGCTTATCTTCATGGGAGGGAGCGAGCGTGAGACGCGAGCGCGCGATGGGTGAGGGCCCGCTCCCCGCGCCCTTACGAATCCACGACAACAGCGTGTCGGTGTACTCGTGCGCGAAACCCCGCGAGAGCGCGAGCGCGAGCACCTTGAGCAGCGTGGTCTTGCCGGCGCCGTTGCGTCCGGCGACAACGATCCAACCGCGAGAAGGGAGCGACAGGTCAACCCCCGCCGCCCCAGTGGCGAAGCGTCGAACGTTCTCGATCGTTACGTGGCGAATGTGCATGGCAGACGCTCGACTGTTTCACGCGGTCACACGGCTGCGCAACAGCACTCCCAAGCCCGCTACGCCGTCTTATTCGCGGGCTTGCGCACCGCGGGGCGCTTGAAGCGCTTGTAGTCGCCCTCGCGGCCCGCGAGGTCCGACGTGTGGTACTCGCCCGCCGTCACGATGCGGTCGGCGAGGCGCAACGCCAGCGTGAGCGCCCGCCGCAGCCCGTCGCGCGACGCGCTCCCGCCCTGCGCGCCCGCCACGCGGTTGGCGAGCGCCTCGAGCCCCGGGATCGCCCCGCGTAGGGCCACCACCGCCTGCGGCTCGCCCTTCTTCAACGCGCCGATCCACGCCGCGTGCTTCGCGTCGTCGGCGAGGGCCACCAGCCTGCGCGCGTCGGCCAGCATGTCTTCGGGGTCGCCCGCCGCACCACGACGAATGTCCGCGAGCAGCCGCAGCCCGGCGCGGTCGCCGCGCAGCCGCACGCGAAACGCCCGGTCGAGCTTCTCCTGGTGCCCCCTCAGCGTGGCGATCTGCGCGAGCTCGTCGGGGGTAAGCGTCGCCGGTCGCCCCTCGATCGCGCGCGCCGCGTCGGTCGCGCCGATGCGCTCGACCAGCGCAGGAAACAGGTCGAGATCGCCCTTCGGGAGTGGCGGATCGAGCGGCGCGAGCACGAGGCCAGCGTGATCCTTCGCGACGAGCGTCACCAGCGAGCGCAGCCACGAGACGCGGTCTTTGAGGTACGAGGGCTCACGCCGCACCTCGTCGGGGGGGAGCGCCTTCATCGCTGCGAGCACCGCAGCCGTGAGCACATCGCGCGAATTCTTCTCGGTCTTCTTGGAGGTCGCCATGGCTTCGCACTCTACCAAGTCGGCCTCGGAGGTTAAAGGTGAGGAATCGCCTCTGTGAAGGGCTGCCTCATGCCCGAGAACGCTGCCTCACCATCACGGAAGGCTGCCTCACGTGCGGGAGCGCTGCCTCGCCATCGCGAAGGGCTGCCTCAACGTCGCGGAGGGCTGCCTCGCCGTCGCGGAGGGCTGCATCGCGCACGCGACCTTCTCGCTCCGCTGATCGGACCTGTACACACGGCCCGCCGCCGCGCGACCCTCGCGCCATGCCCCTCGTACCGACGAAGCGCAAGCGGCGCACCGCGCGGGTGCTCGTCGCGCTCACGCTCCTCGCGGTCGGTGTGTTCCTCAAGGTCGCCCTCGACGGCGCGCGCGCCTACGTCTTCGGCTACCCGCTGGTCATCATGGACGTGACGCGCGAGAGCGCCGCGCTCACCGTGGGCCCCGCGAACGAGCTCGTGCGCGTGCGCGAGTTTCCCGACGCGCGCTTTCGCGCCGTGGTGCGCCCCAACGTCGACACGCTCTACACCACGGCCTTCATCGACATGAACGATGGGCCCTTCGTCTTCGAAACACCGCCCAACGCCGCGCGCTACGAGCTCTTCCCCTTCATGGACGCGTGGACCAACGTCTTCGCCTCGCCCGGCACGCGCAGCGCGGGCACCGCGGGCGGCCGCTACCTCCTCGTGGGCCCCGCGTGGCGCGGCGCAGCCCCCGACGGCCTCACCGTGCTCCGCGCGCCGACGCGCATCGTGTGGCTCATCGGGCGCACGCAGACCAACGGCGACGCCGACCTTCCCCTCGTGCACCGCCTGCAAGACGCCGTCACCCTGCGGCCCCTCACACCGCGCGCGACGCCGCCGTGGCACCGCGCGCAGGAGCGCCCCGATCCCCCGGTGGAGCAGGTGCGCGCGATGAGCGCCGAGGCCTTCTTCACGCGCCTCGCAACGCTCATGGTCGACAATCCCCCGACCGCCGCCGACGCCCCCATGATGCGTCGCCTCGCCGCCCTCGGCGTCGTTCCCGGTCGCCCGCTGCACTGGAACGCGCTCGACCGATGGAGCGTCTCCCTCGGCCGCTGGATCGCCGACCGCGCCATCGCACGACGCCTGAAGAACCCGCCCGACCTCGTGCGCGGCTGGTCGACGCCGCCGTCGATTCTCGGTCGCTACGGCACGAACTACGAGGTGCGCGGCGCGGTGGCGATGGTGGGCCTCGGGGCCAACCTCCCGGTCGATGCGATGTACCCCAACGCGCGCGTCGACGGGCGCGGTGAGCCCCTCCACGGGAGCCATCGGTACCGCATTCACTTCGCGGCCGGCGCGCTGCCGCCGGTGAACGCCTTCTGGTCGGTGACCGCCTACGGCGCCGACGACGCGCTGCTCGACACCGGCACCGGGCGCTACGCGATCGGAGACCGCGACGCGCTGCGCCCCAACCCCGACGGCTCCCTCGACCTCCAGGTGCAGGCGACACCGCCCGACGGCGCCGCGCGCGCCAACTGGCTCCCGGTGCGCGCGGGCGAAGCCTTTCTCTTGAACGCGCGGCTCTACGGGCCGAAGCCCGAGGCGCTGCGCGGCGCGTGGTCGATGCCCGCCGTCGAGCGCCTCGACTGACGCTGTACACCCGACGCGAGAGCGCACATACGTGTCGCCATGACCGCGGGATGGAACTTCGAACGGCGCCGCGACACCTGCGCGCGCTTTCTCATCGGCGTCTCGATGCTCGCGAAGGCACACGCCGAGCGTGACACGAGCCTCGAGGCCGTGCGCAACCGCATGCGACTCTCGCCCGAAGAGGCCCTCTTCGCCGCGCGTCGCTTGAACGAAGAGGAGCTCATCGCCTTCGAGGTCGGCGGCGCCGTGCGCTCCAACGCGAAGGGCGTCGAGCGCGCCGAGGCCATCACGCGCGCGGTTCTCGCGAAGGCGCAGCGCCACGACGAGGTGCTGCGTACGCTGCGCGCCGGGGGCACCGAGCTCGCCGTGGTGGCCGCCGTGATCCGCGCCGCCGGAGCGCCGCTCGCCTGCGGAGCGCCCGACGACGACGCCCGCGGCTACCGCCTCGCGCTCGTCGGCGACGCCGTCACGCTCGAGCGCCAGCGCGACGACGGCGCCTTCGAAGCCGTTTCTCTCACCGGGTGAGCGAGCGCTCCCGACGCGAGGGCCGAGTGCGATAGTCTCGCGCCGTGGCGTCGTCCAACCGTCGCGCGCAGCGCGCGTTCAAAGCCCCCAGAGCACTGCCCGTAGCCCCTCCGCGGCGCAAGCCGGCGCCCGCGAGCCCCGCCGAGGCACCCGTCGTCGAGGCCCCGCGCGTGCCGCCCGTGATGCCCGCGATGTTCGTCGCGGCATCGGCGCCGCTCGCGCTCGGCGTCGCGGGCTTCTACGCCATTCACGCGCGCAACCCGTGGGTCTACGACGACTATCCGCTCGTGGTCGACGCCGCCGCGCCGCGCGACCTCGCGGGCCTCGCCGACCTCGCCACGCGCACGCACTGGAACGCGCTCCCCTACTACCGCCCGCTCTCGCGCCTCCTGCTCGGCGCCGAGCAGATGCTCTTCGGCCTCGACGCCACGCGCTACCACCTCCTCAACGCGCTGCTCATGGGCGTCACCGCGTCGCTCGTGCATGGGCTTCTTCGCACGCCGGGCCTCGGCGTCGAGGGGCCCTTCGCGCTCCTCGGCGCGCTCGCGCTCGCGCTCCACCCCGCGGCCTCCGAGGCTGTGTACCCCGCCTCCGTGGGCCCCGAAACCCTCGCGTGCTTCGCGGTCTCCGTCGGCGCGGTGCTCGCGTGGCTCCGCGGCGGCGGGCGCAGCTACGGCCTCGCCCTCGCGCTCCTCGTGGGCGCGCTGCTCTTCAAAGAGCAGGCGGTCGCCGTGCCCCTCTTGTTCGTCGCCTGCGACGCGCTCGACCTCTCGCACGACGCGCCGGGCCGATCGTTCGCCCGCTGGCGCGACCGCTACGCGCCCGTGGCCTTCGCGCTCGGCGGGTGGTTCCTGCTCCGCGGCGCGATGATCACCGCGGCGCGCCCCCGCGTCGCCCTGTGGACCGACCCCGAAGGCCCCCTCCTCTCGCTGCTCTACACGTTGCAGACGTCGGTGCTCCCGCGGCCCGCGCTCGCGTACGAGCCCTCCGTCGACGGGTGGCTCGCGCTCCCGCACACCGCGCTCGCCCTCACGGCGGCGGCCGCGCTGGGCGTCGCGCTGTACCGCTGGCGCGAGGCGCTCCGCACGCCGCTGCGCTTCTGGGCGCTGTGGTTCGTGTGCGCGGTGCTCCCCACGGCCAACGTGTTTCGGCAGGAGACCGCCTACGCCGAGCGCTACGTGCTCTTCGCCCTCCCCGCCTTCGCGG
>CAISKJ010001316.1 GCA_903885885.1 uncultured delta proteobacterium | reverse complement strand
TGGGCGCGGTGGTGCGGCCCGTGCGCAGGCGGCGGACGCGGCGCTCGCCGTCGACGTCGGCGGGCTCGATCTCCGTGCCCGAGAGCTCGAGGGCCTTCAAATCACGGCGCCTGGAGCGGGCCGTGACGCCGAGCTCGCGCGCGATGTCGTCGATGCGCACGCCCTCGGGCGACGCCTCGAGGAGCTGGAACAGACGGAACAATCGCACGGCCTGCGTGTACTGGCCCGACGGACGCCCCGGTGTTGGCTTGCGCGGCATAGGAGGGGACGGTGAATGTCACACTCTCTACCGCGCGTAAAGAGGGTGAAGACGGCCGCGCTCAGGGCGTGAGGCGGTTGAGCATGCGCGCGAAGGGGATGGTCTCGCGCACGTGGCCGAGGCCGCAGGTCCACGCGACGGTGCGCTCGATGCCGAGGCCGAAGCCCGCGTGGGGGACGCTGCCGTAGCGGCGCAGGTCGAGGTACCACTCGAAGGCGCTCTTGGGCAGGCCGTGGTGCGCGATGGCGGCTTCGAGCGTCGCGAGGTCGTCTTCGCGCTGACCGCCGCCGATGATCTCGCCGTAGCCTTCGGGGGCGAGCACGTCCATGCCGAGGGCGAGGCGCGCGTCGTCGGGGTCGCGCTTGAAGTAGAAGGCCTTGAGGCTCGCGGGGTACCGGTGAACGATCACCGGGCGGTCGAAGCGCGACGAGATGACGGTCTCTTCGTCGGCGCCGAAGTCGTCGCCGAACTCGGGGCGGCGCTCGTCGTTGCCCTCGGGGTCCTTCGCGAGGGTGCCCGCGGCCTTGCGCGCGTCCCACGCGTCTTGCAGCACCTGAATGGCCTCTTCGTAGCGAATGCGGGGGAAGGGCCCGGTCACGCGCTCGAGCGGAGCGGTGTCGCGCTCGAGCACCTTGAGCTCCTCTTTGCGCGTCTCGAGCACGCGGCCCACCACGTAGGTGAGAAAGCTCTCGGCGAGGTTCATGTCGCCCTCGAGGTCCATGAAGGCCACCTCGGGCTCGACCATCCAGAACTCGGCGAGGTGCCGCCGCGTCTTGCTCTTCTCGGCGCGGAAGGTGGGGCCGAAGACGTACACCTTGCCGAGGGCCATGGCCGCGGCCTCGCCGTAGAGCTGGCCGCTCTGCGTGAGGTACGCCGTCTCGCCGTGGTACTCGGTCTGAAAGAGGGTGCTCGTGCCCTCGCACGCGTTGGGCGTGAAGATGGGCGCGTCGACGAGGGTGAAGCCGTTGGAGTCGAAGTAGTCGCGCACGGCCTTGATGATGGCGTGGCGCACACGCAGAATGGCCGACTGGCGCTTCGAGCGGAACCACAGGTGCCGGTGGTCCATGAGAAACTCGACGCCGTGCTCCTTCGGGGTGATGGGGTACTCGCCCGCGACGGCGGAGATCACCGTGAGGTCGGTGGCGGCGAGCTCGTACACGCCCTGCTGCTTGGGGTGCGCCTTCACCACGCCGGTGAGCGTGAGCGACGTCTCCTGCTGCATGCGGTCGGCGAGGTTGTAGCGCTCGTCGCCGAGGTCGTCGCGCGCCACGATGGCCTGCACGATGCCGGTGCCATCACGCACCTCGAGGAACACCAGCTTCTTGCTGGAGCGCTTGTTGTAGAGCCATCCGCGGAGGGTCACGGTCTCGCCGACGTGCTCGCCCAGAGTCGAAATGCTGACGATGGACATAGGGGCCGCTGCATTAGCACAACCCCCGCACCCGTTGGGAGCGGTGCTGCACCCGCCGACCGTTACAGGGTACAACCCGCACGACGCCATGAACGCACGGTACGGCTCGCTCGTCGCCCTCTCGCTCCTCTTCGCGGGGTGTCCGCAACCACCGGCCACGGCCGACGTTCCGGGCGACCAGGGCGACGGGGCGGTGTGCGCGGCCAACGGGGCGTCGCTCACGGTGGGCACCGGGTCGAGCAGCACGCTGGCCACCTTTCGCCCCTTGAGCGACGGCGACGACGTGTACCTCGTGCCCGGCCCCCAGGGCGGCCAGCACGTGTGGATCGGCCTGCGCGCGCGCAACGTCGACCCCACGCAGCCCCGCGTCGAGATGCGCGCCTACCGGGTGAGCGACGGCCAGGTGATCGGCTCGCTGCGCGTGCGCCTGCGCATGATCGAGACCGGCGAGGCGGGCGTGTGGGGCCTCCCGGGGCAGACGCTCATTCTCGACGACGACCAGTATTGCTCGGTGCTCCCCGGCGACCTGCGCATCACGCTCGATTTCAACGACGCCGCGGGGCACTGCTTCCACGTCGAGCGGCGCGTGCGCCTGGCCGCCATCGACCCGGGCGCGCTCGAGATCGACCGCGAGGCCCGCATCCGGTGCTGCACCCAGCGACTGCGACGGTGCTTTCCCGACGCGGGCGTGAGCGCGCCGAGCGACGCAGGGATGAGCGACGTGAGTGCCAGTGACGCCAGTGCGAGCGACGTCAGTGACGCCAGTGCGAGCGACGTGAGTGCCAGCGACGTCAGTGACGCCAGTGCGAGCGACGTGAGTGCCAGCGACGTCAGTGACGCCAGTGCGAGCGACGCCGACTGAGCGCGCTACTCGCGCGGGCGCAGCGCGCGGAAGCCCTGCGCGTCGAGGCGCACGCCCCAGGTGTCGTGGGGCGCCTCCTTGCGCGTGACGAAGAGCGCCGCCACGTCGCCGCGCGCGACGAGCACGGGCGGCGCCTCGAGGTCGACGCCCTCGTGCGCGGCGTCGTCGAAGACCACCGTCTCGCGCGCGTCGGCGATCGTCGCGAGGGGGCCGTAGCGGTAGCGAAGCCCGCCGAGCTCCTCGGCGGTGTAGGCCACCAGCACGCGCTCGCCGAGGGCCACCACGCGGTGCGCTCCGTCGACGAGGGGAGCGGGCGCCTCGGCGTGGACGCAGCGCTCGCGCGTACACGTGGTGACGTGCACGGTGTTGAGCGGCGTGGTCGCGTACCAGGCCATGCGCACGCGCCCGTCGCTGCACGTGAGCGACCCGACGGCCGCGTCGGCCGCGAGCGCGCGTTCGAAGCGTCCGTCGCGCCACCAGAGCACCGCCGCGTGGCCGTCGTCGCCGTAGAGCACGGTGGCCGTCGCGCCGTCGAGCGCACAGCCGCGCGCGAGGGCGCCCTGCGGTCCCACGCGGAGTGTGGCGCGCTCGACGGGCGGGGCGATCCATCGCAGCGGGCCGACGGTCGCGTAGGCGCCCGCGACGACGCGCGCCTCGGCGGCCGCGACGCCCGCGTCGGGTGTTGTGGCGGCGGCTGTCGGGGCGCTCACCGTCGCGACGACCACGTCGCCCAGCAGGGCCGGCGGCGCGGCGTAGGTGAGCGCGGGGAGCGCCAGCGAGGCGCCGTCGCGCGCGAGGGCGTAGGTGCCCGCAGACTCGCCGAGGGTGACCCACTGGTCGCGCGCGACGCGGTACGCGCCGGCCGCGCGCGCAACGAGGGGGACTTCGGGGTGCGACGGGTGCAGGAGGGCGCCGACGCCGCGCGCGTCGCGCACGACGTAGCCCGGCGCGCTGGGGTAGCGCGCGGCGGTGAGCTCCACGCGCGCCGCGGCGTCGAGGGCGGCGACGCGGGCGCACTCGGGCGCGTCGAGGTCGCGGTCGAGGTCGCACAGG
>CAISKJ010001315.1 GCA_903885885.1 uncultured delta proteobacterium | reverse complement strand
CTGCCGTTGCGCGTGACGGGCCACCCGTGGCAGCGCGTCGAGGGCGCTACGGCGGCGCGGAAGGCGCTACGACCTCGCAGCAACCGCCGCCCGCGCGGCGCGGCGCACCCTCTCCCGCGCCCTCGCGGGAGAGGGACGGGGTGAGGGCCTGCAGCACGCTGAGGCACCCTCTCCCGCGATCCTCGCGGGAGAGGGACGGGGTGAGGGCCGCTCAGAAGAACGTGTAGACGAAGGGCGCCGCGGGCGACGCGCCGAGCAGCAGCGCCGCCCCGATGAGCAGCGACGCCACCACCACCGGCAAGAGCCACCAGCGCCGCAGCACCCACACGGAGCGAAACAGGTCGCGCAGCACGCGCAGCGAGGGGTCTCGTCGCTTCACGGGCGCGATCGTAACCGCTCTCTCAATCGGGCACGAGCGCCGCGCGCCACGCGTCGCCTTCGGGCCACGGGGGCTGCGCGCTGCGTTCGAAGAGGTGGTCTTCGATCACGAGCAGCTCCATGCCCGTGCGCATGAAGCAGGTGTAGGCCTCGGCGGCGGTGCGCACGATGGGCTCGCCGCGCACGTTGAACGAGGTGTTGAGCAGCACGGGCACGCCGGTAACGCGCGCGAAGGCCTTCAAGAGCGCGTGGTAGCGGGGGTTCACCGCGGCGTCGACGGTCTGCACGCGCGCGCTGCCGTCGACGTGCGTCACCGCGGGGAGCCCCGCCCCCGCGCGCACCGGCGCCGTGAGCAGCATGTACGGCGAGGGGGTTGCGAGGTCGAAGTAGCGCGCGGCGTCTTCGGCCGCGACGCTGGGCGCGAAGGGGCGAAAGCCCTCGCGGAGCTTGAGGTCGGCGTTGAGCCTGCGCTGCATCGCGGGGTCGCGCGGGTCGGCCAGAATGGAGCGCGCGCCGAGGGCTCGCGGGCCGAACTCCATGGGCCCATTGCACCAGCCGACCACCGCGCCCTGCGCGATGCGCGAGGCCACGCGCGCGACGAGTTCGTCGTCGGAGAGGCGCTCGGAGACGGCGCCGTAGCGCATGGTGAGCGCGGTGATTTCGTCGGACGAAATGCGCGGGCCGAGGAGGGCGCCGCGCATCGAATCGCGGCCTTCGGTGACGGTGCGAGCGTGGCCGAGGTACTGGTGCCACACGGCGTAGGCGCAGCCGAGGGCGCCGCCCGCGTCGCCCGCCGCGGGCTGGATCCAGAGGTCGTGAAAGCCCGTGTCTTCGCGCAGAATGCGCCCGTTGGCGGTGCAGTTGAGCGCCACGCCGCCGGCCATGCAGAGGGCGCGCAGCTTCGTGCGTCGGTGCAGGTCGCGGCACATGCGCAGCACGGCCTCTTCGAGCACCGACTGAACGCTCGCGGCGAGGTCCATCTCGCGCTGCGTGGGGGCGGTGTCGGGGCGCAGCGGCGGTCCGCCGAAGAGGGCGTGGAAGCGCGGCGACGTCATGCGCTGCCCCGCCACGTAGTCGAAGTAGCGCATGTCGAGGCGCACGCTGCCGTCGTCGCGCAGGTCGACGAGCTCGCGGAGGATCACCTCGCGAAAGCGGGGCTCACCGTAGGGCGCGAGGCCCATGACCTTGTACTCCCCCGAGTCGACGCGAAAGCCCATGTAGGCCGTGAAGGCGGAGTACAAGAGCCCCAGCGAGTGGGGAAAGCGCAGCTCGCGCTCGATGCGCAGCGAGGCCCCCTCGCCCACCGCCTGGCTCGTGGTGGTGTGCTCGCCCACGCCGTCGAGGGTGAGCACCGCGGCGCGCTCGAAGGGCGACGGGTAGAACGCGCTCGCCGCGTGGGCCTGGTGGTGCTCGGTGAAGAGCACCGCGCTGCGCGGGTCGAGGAGGTCTTCGAGGGCGCCCGCCGTCCAGAGCTTCTGCTTGAGCCACTGGGGCATGGCGTCGAGGTACGCGCGAAAGCTCCGCGGCGCCGACGCGAGGTACGACTCGACGAGGCGCACGAACTTGCGCACGGGCTTGTCGTAGAAGCACACGTGGTCGAGGCGCGCGCCCTCGATGCCCGCCTCGGCGAGGCACCACGCGATGGCGTTGCGCGGCAGCGCGGGGTCGTGGCGCTTGCGGGTGAAGCGCTCCTCCTGGGCGGCGGCCACGAGCGCGCCGTCGCGCAGAATGCACGCGGCGCTGTCGTGAAAGAGCCCCGACACGCCCAGCACGTACACGGGCTCGCTCACGACAGTCGCTCGAAATCCTGCGGGGTGAAGCCCGGCGTGGCACGCGTGATCCAGTGCGTGGCACCGGGCGGGGCGCTCCCGTCGAGCGGGTCGATGCGCAGGAGCGCGAGCGCGACGCGCGTGGGCGCGAGCACCAGCGCGTACACCGCGGTGAGCAGGGCCACGGTGACGGCGCGGCCGAGGGCGTGGTTGGCGCGCGCGAGCCACTGCGGGCGCAGGAGCGCGAGGGCGAGCGCCGTCGCGGCGAGGGCGCGCATCGCGAGGCTGAGGGCGTGGTGGCCGTTGCGCGCGACGACCCACGACGCGAGGAGCATCCCCGCGCCCTGGAGCATCCCGGCGCGGCGGGGCGATGGCGGTGCGGGCGTCGACACGGCGCGCGGAGACTACCGCAGCTTCGTGTACGATCGCGCGCTCATCACGCCATGGAAGCCCTGCGCGCACACCCGCTGCTCACGTCGCTCTTGATGCTGGTGGCGCCCGTCGCGCTCGCCGTGGCCCTCGGCCGCGTGCTGCGCGCGCGCCGGTGGGGGCCCGTCGCGGCGGCGGCGCTGGGGGCGCTCGCGGTGGGGTCTGCGTGGCGGGCGATCCCGTCGCTCGAGGCCATGAGCCCCTACGACCTGCTGCTCATGACGGCGCTCTTCGCGGTGGCGCTGGTGGTGACCTCGCAGCGGTGGCTGGGCGACGTTCCGCGGCCCGTGCTGGGCGCGAGCGTGGCGCTCCTGGTGCTGGGTGTGGTGGGGCTCGAGCTGCGCGCGCGGGGTCTGCCGGCGCCGCCGATGCACATGCCGCCGCCGGAGCAGCACATGCTGGTGATGCGCCGCGACGCGCGCGAGTTCGGCGTCACCGCGGTGTACCCCGACGTGTATCCGCCGCCGTGGCTGCCGGGCGTGCGCGACACGGCCGCGATGGCGCACCGGGCGCAGGGGCGGCGCGTGCTGCACCTCGGCGACTCGATGGTGGCCGCGGGCGACGTGGGCCCGGGGCAGGGCTTCGCCGACGTGCTGTCGCAGAGCACCGGCGACGACCACGTGAACATGGGGGTCTCGAACTCGAGCACGGACCTGCACCTGACGGTGTTTCGTCGGTGGCTCCGGCGGCTGCGCGGCGACACGGCGGTGCTTCATCTCTTTACGGGCAACGACCTCGAAGAGATGGACCGGCCCTACAGCTTCTGCGACGCCGGTCCGCTCCTGGGGTCGCGCGCCGAGGGGATGCCCCTGCGCTGCCCGCAGCCGCGGTGGAACCTCTCGCGCCGCGTGCTCCTCGGCCAGGGCCCGTCGCCCTACCCCGTGCGCGTGCTCGCCTGGTACAGCGCGCTCGCGCGGCAGCTCACGTGGCGCTTCGAACTCTTCATGCGCGGGTCGCGCACGCGCACCAACTGTCGCGGCGACGGCGCGCAACAGTGGTCGCGCATCGGCGACGCGCTGGCGACGCTGCGCGACGAGGCGGGGCGCGCGGGGGTTCCGCTCGTGGTCTCGGTGCTGCCGCACCACGAGGTGCTCGACGCGCGCGACGCGCGGCAGCGCGCGCACCTCCGAGAGAGGCACGCGCGCTTCGTCGAGCTGGTGAGGGCGAGCGGGGTGCGCACCCTCGATCCGCTGCCGGCGCTCGAGGCCGCGGTGCGCGAGCGCCCGGGGGCGCGGTGGTTCCTCCCGCCGTCGCCGCATTTCGACGTCGACGGGCACCGCTGGTACGCCGCCTGGCTCGCGCCGCAGCTCCCGCGGTGACGCCGCTTCCCGACGTCGGTAAAAATAGTTCTCGGCGTCGGTAACTGCTCCACCGGGGGGGAGGCGGGGAGGCGGGCAGGCGGGCAGGCGGGCAGGCGGGGAGGCGGCGAGGCGGGGAGGCGGCGAGGCGGGCAGGCGGGGAGGCGGGCAGGCGGGG
>CAISKJ010001314.1 GCA_903885885.1 uncultured delta proteobacterium | reverse complement strand
GCGCCGCCGCGGCGGGGAGCGCCATCCACGCGGGCGTCCACCAGGTGGGGCGCGCGGTCGTGCCGTGCGCCACCGAGGCGTACACGTCGGCGAGCACGCAGCCGCTCGTGGCGACGAGGGCGGCGCCGATCCATGCGCACGCGCGCAGCGCCTCGCGCGCGCCGTTGCCCGCGCCCACGACGAGGGGCACCGTGGCCACGGCGATCCAGCCCAGCGGGTGGATCCGCGCGCAGGCCACCGCCGCGAGCGCGCCGCCGACGCGCGCGAGCACGCGCAGCCGGGGCGTCACGAGCGACGGGGCCGCGAGGAGCGACCACATCGACGCGACCGAGAGCGCGGCGAGGGCGGTGAAATACGACTCCGTGGCCGCGATGCGCACGAGCACCGGGTCGGCCGCCACGAGGGCGCCGACCACGAGGGCGCGCTCGCGCGAGAGCCCCACGCGCCGCGCGACGGCGGCCGCGAGGGGGCACAGCAGCGCCGCGAGGAGCACGTTGCCCGCGAGCACCGCGCGGTCGGGCGCGACGACCGCTGCGAGAGGGCCGTGGAGCTCTTGCCAGCCGGGGCCGTACGCGCGCAGCTGCTCGGGGTGCCGCACGCCGTCGATCCAGAGGGGGCCCTGGCCGTTGACGTGAAAGGGCCCCCACGCGCCGAGCGAGACGCGCAGCGCGAGGGCCGCGAGGGCGAGGGCGACGTCGTCGCGCAGGAGGCGCACGCTCCGACCGCACGCGGCGAGGGTGCACAGGGCCGCGAGGAGCCACCACGGCGCGGGCCGCCACGAGCCCACGTGGCGCAACACCGCGAGCAGGCGTTCGAGGGGCGTCGGGGCCGACGGCGCGCCGAGGGCGATGGCGTCGACGGGGCCGCCGCGGTCGCGGGCGCGGAGTGTCACCGCGAGGGCCTCGGTGACGGCCTCGGCGTCGTCGCGCGGGGCGGTGGTGTGCGGCGCCTCCCAGGCGACGCCGAAGGAGCGCGTCTCGCGCACGCCGGTCCATCGGCCGCGGTCGATGATGTGCACCTCCACCGAGAGGCCGTCGCGCGGGCGCGCCGCGCGGAGCACCACGTCGTGCTCGTGGCCGCGCACAGGGGCCGCGAGCACGTAGCCGCGCGTCACCTCGCGCCCCGGCGCGTAGGGCGCGATGAGCGCGGGCCACGAGGCGCGCGCGTCGGGGGCGGCGGCCTCGCACGAGGCGAGCGCGGCGAGCGCGCCCAGGAGCGCGAGGCGATGGCGGTGCGGTGCGGTCACGCGGTCTTCGCTGGCTCGGAGTGGACTACGTCGCGGCCGCGGCCTCAAGGCGCAACGGGGGCGCGACGGCGCTTGTGCTCGATGCGGGAGTTTGAGAACGTGCAGCGGGAGCGCGACGACAAGGAATGACGGCAACTACTTCCCTGCCTGAGGTGCTCTTCGGGCTCACCGTGACGGGGTCCGCGGGCCCCTGGTCGGTCGTTCGCGCCCACCTCACCGAGGGGCTCTCCGAGCTCTACGAGTGCGCCATCGAGGCCGCCTGCGAAGACGACGTCGACCCGACGACGCTCCTCGGCAAGCGCGCGGTGCTCACCCTCACGCGCGAGGGCGACGAGCGGCGCGTCTGCGGCATCGTCGTGGCCGCCGTCGACGGCGGCTGGGTCGCGCGGCGCCGCATCGCCGAGCTCACCCTGGCGCCCGAGCTGTGGCTCCTCGGGCAGAATACCAACTATCGAATCTTTCAAGAGATTCACGCGCTCGAGATCGTCGATCAGGTGCTCAAGGTCGACACCGGGTACACCGCCGCGCGGCTCGTGGTGAACGTCAACGAGCCGCCCCCGGTGCGCGAGTACTGCACCCAGTACGGCGAGAGCGACCTCGCGTTCGTGCGCAGGCTCCTCGAAGAAGAGGGGCTCACGTTTCACTTCGATCACGCCGGCGACGAAGAGGCGCTGGTGATCACGCAGGGCGCGCAGGCCGACGTGTTCCCCGCGCTCGCGACGGGCGGCGCGGTGCCCGTGGTGGGGCAGGGCGGCGCCACCGAGGGCCGTGAGACGATCCGCTCGCTCTCCAAGGGCCGCGAGGTGGTGCCCACGGGCGCGCGCCTGCGCGACTACGACTTCACGCACCCTGCCGCGGTCATCGACGAGAAGCGCGACGAGGCCGACACCCTGGGCTCTCGCGTGGGCTTCGAATACCCCGGGCGCGTCACCCTCGGAGCCCTCAGCGGCAAGGTGTACGGCGAGTCCGACGCGCGCAAGCTCGCCCCCGTGCGGCAGGCCTCGGCGCGCGGCCGCGACACCTTCTGGCTCGGCCGCGGCAACGTCGTCACGCTGCAGCCCGGGCGGGTGATCGAGGTCACGTTCGAAGACAGCGACGCCCCCATCAAGCTCCTGGTGGTGCGGGTCACGCACGCGGGCGAGGCCCCCGAGGTGCTTCACCTCGACGCGTCGGCGAGCGACCGTAGCAACGCCGACCTCGAGCGCTACGACAACCGCTTCGAGTGCATCCCGGCGACGGCGGTGTTTCGCCCCGCGCGCGTGACGCCGAAGCCCCGCGCGCTCACGCCGCAGAGCGCCGTCGTGGTGCCCGAGCCCAAGACCTCGACGGACCCCATCGCGACGGACGCGCACGGGCGCATCAAGGTGCGCTTTCAGTGGGATCGCCTCGGCGAGCGCACGCAGAAGCAGGCGCCCAAGAACGCGTCGTGTTGGGTGCGCGTGCAGCAGGTGTGGGCGGGCAGCGGATGGGGCTTCGTGTTTCTGCCGCGCGTGGGGATGGAGGTGCTCGTGCAGTTCCTCGACGCCGACCCCGACCGGCCCGTGGTCACCGGGTGCCTCTACAACGGTGTGAACGCGCCGCCGGAGACGCTCCCCGACAAGAAGACGCGCAGCGTGCTGCGGACGCAGAGCGTGCCCGACGGCGGCTACAACGAGCTGGCCTTCGAAGACGAGAAGGGCAAAGAGCTCGTGTACCTGCGCGCGGAGAAAGACCTTACGGAGAAGGTCTTCAACGATCACCTGGCGAACTACGACCACGACGAGACGGTGCACGTCGGCAACGACCAGACCTTCACCGTGAAGAACAACCGCTCGGCCACGATCGAGAACGACGACACGCTCGCCGTGACCAACAACCGCAGCGCCACCATCGGCGGCAACGACACCCTCGAGGTCGACAAGAACCTCGCGATCACCGTCTTCGCGGCGTCGACGCTCACGGTGAGCAAGACCCACGTCATGTCGATCGACGAGGGGCTCACGGTGAAGGTCGGCGGCAACGCGGGCACCAAGCTCGAGATGACGCCGTCGATGATTCGGCTGTCGTACCAGACCTGCAAGATCGAGATGACGGCGGGCGGCGTGAAGGTGGAGGCCGGCGCGACGAAGCTCGAGCTCAAGACCGACGGCGACGTGACCGTCAACACGCCGGCGAAGACGACCGTGACCGCGACGGGCGACATCGCGCTCGACTCGTCGGGCAAGGCCACGGTCACCGCCACGGGCAACGTGGAGCTCACCGCGACGTCTGACCTCAAGGGCAGCGGGCTCAACGTGAACCTCACGGCGCAGGTCGGCGCGACCGTGAAGGGCAGCGCCTCGGCCGAGCTTTCTGCCTCGGGGTCGACGACCGTCAAGGGCGCGATCGTCATGATCAACTGACGAGCGCGCGAGGTACACCCACCCCATGCCTGGACCCGCAGCCCGAATGGGAGACTCCACCGCGCACGGCGGAAGCATCGTGCTCGGCTGCCCCACCGTGATGATCGACGGCGCGCCCGCCTCGCGCCTCACCGACATGCACGTGTGCCCGATGGTGACGCCGGGGGTGCCGCCCATTCCGCACGTGGGCGGTCCGGTGGTCGGCCCCGGCGTGGCGACGGTGCTCGTCGGCAAGATGCCGCAGGCGACGATCGGCGACATGGCCGTGTGCGTCGGCCCGCCCGACTCGATCGTCAAGGGCGCGACGACGGTGTTGATCGGTACCGGCGGTGGCGGCGGTGGTGGTGGCGGTGGCGGTGGCGGCGGAGTGTGTGCGCGAGAGAGCGAGGGTGAGCGCGAGCGCAAGTGCCGACGCGACGGCGGCGGCGGCGGCAGGCCGTTGTCCGCTTCTCGTGCCCGCGCTGCAGCACACTCCCTCCCAATTCACAAACACCTTGTTTCGCCAAGTAAGGGTGACGGAGCCGTGAAACCACTACCGCGCCCCAACCCCCCTCCCGCCATCTCGGCACTCACCCGCCCGCCCGCCCCACAGCATTTCTTGCGGGTCCTTCCTTCTGGGCGTTCACCGTCTTGCTGCGCGTTGACTACTTGATTGCCTGCTGTCCTCCCCCCCTTTC
>CAISKJ010001313.1 GCA_903885885.1 uncultured delta proteobacterium | reverse complement strand
GCTGCGGGCGGCGGCGCCGACGCGGGGGGCGCGGGCGGGGCTTCGGGCGCGGCCTCGTCGGGCATCGGCGGCGTGGCCATGAGCGCGACGAGCGTGGGGAGCGCGTCGCTCTGCGAGGGGAGCACGCGGGCCACCTGGCGGCCATCGTCGAGCACGGCGGTCATCACGAGGCGCGCCCCGACGACGTCGAAGCGCACGAGCGGACACGGCCCCGGCGCCCCCATCGCGCCCGACGACACCGCCGCCGTGAGGCGCGCGAGGAGCGCGGGCGACACCGCGGCGGTGGCCTCGACGCGCGGGGCGCAGCGCGCGTTCGCAGACTGCGCGAGCGCGGGCGACGTGGCGACGAGGAGCGAGAGTAGAAAAGCGAAGCGCATCGACGTTCTCAGCGGGTGAATCGTCGCGGGGGGCGCCGAGCTTCACGGAAACGCCACGGGCCCCACCCCGCGCGACGATTTCCAAACGAGCGGCCGCCCGCGCGGCCAATCACCGCACAGAACGCACGCTGGATCGGTCGCCGCGAGGGGCGACGCGAGGGCCGTGCGCCGAGGGGTTGCCATGAGGTCGCGCAAGTTCGCGCGAGCGGCGCTGGGTGCGTCCGTCTCGCTGGTGTGGTGTGTCGCATCGGTCGCGCGCGTCGAGGCCGTTCCGCTGCTCACGGGCTTCGGCGGGCCCACGGGGTATGGGCTTCCGCAGAACTGCGTGCACCCCAACGACGACGGGTCGTACTCCGGGCCGCCGCCCACCGCGGGCCTCACCGCGGTGCCCGTCGACATCACCCGGGCCTTCCCCGCGGGGCTGCGCTTCTTCGGCGCCACCTACCGCGCGATGTACGTGAACACCAACGGGAACATCACGTTTCGCGGCGCGCTCGCGCAGTACACGCCGGCGCCCTTTCCCGTCGCGATGCAGCCCATGATCGCGCCCTGGTGGGGCGACGTGGACACGCGCGGCGGGGGCCAGCCCGCGCGCAACAACATCTGCTTTCACGTCGAGCCCAACCGCGCCGTGATCACCTGGAACAACGTCGGGTACTACAGCGCCCACGACGACCGGCAGAACGACTTTCAGCTCGTGATGACCACGAGCAACACCTGCGCGACCACGGGCGACTTCGACGTGGAGTTTCGCTACAACCGCTGCCAGTGGACCACCGGCGACGCCTCCGGCGGCACCGGCGGCCTCGGCGGCACGCCCGCGCAGGTGGGCTTCGACGCGGGCGACCTGCGCAACTTCGTGGCGCTCCCCATGTCGCGCAGCATGGCCATTCTCGACGTGTGTCGCACCTCCAACGTGCCGGGCGGCGCGCCGGGCCTGTGGCGCTTTCAGATCCGCGGCGGCGTGCTCGAGGGCGGCTGCGCGGGCGGCGGAACGCCCTGCACCGTGGCGGGCGCGGCGGGCGCGTGCGCGACGGGCGTAAACATCTGCGCGGGCACGGGCACCACCTGCCGCGCCGTCACCACACCGCGCGACGAGCGCTGCAACGGCTTCGACGACAACTGCAACGGCGCCGTCGACGAGGGCGACGGGCTCTGCGCGCGGGGCTTCGTGTGCGACCGCGGGTCGTGCGTGGAGCAGTGCTCGGGCGAGCTCGGGTGCCTCGCGGGCCGCACCTGCGTCGACCGCACGGGCGTGTGCGTCGAGACCGCGTGCCTCGACGTGACCTGCCCCGTCGGGCAGCGCTGCGCGGGCGGGTCGTGCGTGGGCGTGTGCGACCGCGTCACGTGCCCGCACGGGCAGCTGTGCCGCGCGGGGCGCTGCGCCGACCCGTGCGCGGGCGTCACCTGCGACGCGATGGAGGTGTGCAACCCGGCCTCGGGGCTGTGCGTTCCGGGTTGTCAGTGCACGCCCTGCGCGGCGGGTCAGACGTGCCAGCCCGACGGGTATTGCACCACCGACGACTGCGCGGGCGTCACGTGCCCGACGGGCTCGTACTGCCGCGGCGGATCGTGCCGCGACGCGTGCGAGACGGGCCCCGACACGCGCCTCTGCCCGAGCGGCGAGTCGTGCCGCATGGGCGAGTGCGTGGCCGATGCGCCGCGCGTGGCCGACGCGGGCGCGGCCGACGCTGCGATCGTCGACGCGGCGAGGCCCGACGCCACGCGCCCCGACGCGACCGCCGACGGCGCGCTCGCCGACGACGGCGACCCGGTGGTCATCGCGCCTCCTCGCCGCGGCTGCCAGTGCAGCGCGATCGGAACGGGCGCCGCGGGCGACTCCCGCACGCGCGGCCTCACGACGCTGGCGCTCTGTGCGGTCGCGATCGCGCGCACCCGCAAGCGCAAGCGCTGATCGGTGGGAACGGGCGACCGTCAGAGCGCCCGCAGCCCTGCAGCACGCCCGCGAAGCCCTGCATCACGCCTACCACGGCGTGCGCAGCCCGTAGCCGCCCTCGCGCACCATGGCATCGAGCTCGGCTTGCATCGTCGCGCGCACCTCTTCGAAGCAGCGCTCGACGACCGCGTCGTCGTCGGCGGCGGTCGCGTCGAGCGCGGGCCACGCGATGGGCGGCAGCGCGCGCACCTTCATGCGAAGCGGCGGCGGGAGGTGCGGGAGGGGCCCCACCCACAGACCCCAGGGGAGGCCCGCGATGACGGGGATCACCTCCATGCGCGTGCGACGCTTCCACCCCGAGGCGCGCGCGAAGGCGGCGCCGTCGGTGAAGACGTGGAAGCCCTCGTGCGCGCCCAGCGACACCACGGGCACGATGGGCGCCCGCGCCCGCAGCGCGAGGCGCACGAAGCCCCGGCGCGGGCCGAACACCACCGTGTGGCGCCGCGACGAGGGCTTGTACGCGTCGAGGTCGCCGCCCGGGTACACCAGCACCTTCGCGTCGGACTCGAGGGCCGCGAAGGCCATCCCCTGGCTCGCGGGAATGGCCCCGATGCGTCGCAGGAGCCCGCCGAGCAGCGGGACGTGAAAGCCCAGGTCGTGCGCGAGCCCGTACGCGGGTTCATCGACGCCGAAGCGCGCCCAGTACGCGAGGAGCAAGGCCACCGTGTCGGGCGTCGAGGTGCCTCCGTTGTGGTTGCCCACGAGGAGCGCGCGCCCCGGCGGAACGCGCTCGAGGCCCGTGACGGTGCAGCGGTGGTAACGGCGAAAGAGGCGCGCGAGGCGCGGGTGCCACGCGCGAATAAACGCGGGGTCGCGCGCAGAGAGCACATCGTGGTGCGAACGCATGGGATGACCGTTCGTACACCCGATGCGCGGCGGTTCACATGGTGGGCGCGAAGCGAACGGCGGCGGTCACGTCGGCGGCGCCCGCGCGGCGAATGCCCCACGAGAGGCCCTGCGTGGCGGTGGCGTCTTGAATGCCGATGGAGGCGTTGGCGCCCGAGGCGCGCGTCGAGGCGCTGAGCGCGCAGTAGTGGATGTAGTTGAGACTGTTTTCTTGAGGTTACCGAAGGCAGACACTGACAGAGCCTTAACCGGT
>CAISKJ010001312.1 GCA_903885885.1 uncultured delta proteobacterium | reverse complement strand
GCACACGAAGTCACCCTCGCGCACGAAGGCCCGCCAGCGCGCGCGCAGCGACTCCACCGTCTCGCCGCCCGCGAGGAGCGAGGCCGCGAGGCCCGTCTGCACCGCCGTGCCGGGCGCGAGCGGATGCCGCGGCGCCACGAGCGCCTCGAAGCTCTCGCCCGTGCTCATCCGGTGCGCCGCCCACTGCACGAGCTCCACGGGCCACGGCGCGGGCCCCTGCGCGTCGCCGCGGGGCCACGCGTTGGCCTCCGCCGCCACGCACACCACGTCGGCCGCGCGCGCCTTCAACGGCGACGACGGCGCCGCCCGCGGCGGCCGCGCCCCGCGCTGCTTGCGCACGCGCCCCTGGTGCAGCGCTTTTTCGCACGCGATCTGCGCGTCGATCATGGCGCGAAAGGGCGCCATCATGGGGGCGAAGCGCGCCGGGTCGCGCTCGATCGCGCCGAGCACGTACATCAGGGCTTCGAGCGTCGACACGAAGTCGGCCTGCGGCTCGCGACGAATGCGATAGTCACTCGGCGCAGTAGGATTGAAGGCATAGCGCGGGAGCGCCGCGAGGGCGGGGTTGGCCTGCAGCACCTTGCGCGACTGCGACCACGTGCCGTCGATGACGACGAGGGTCACGGGGCCGTCGGGCGGGTGCGCCATCACGTCGACGGCGCGCTCGCCGGGGTAGAGCAGCGCGGCGGGGCGCGACGGGTCGGAGAGGGCGCGCGCGAGGGCGGGCGAGCGGCTCCAGTCGAAGCCCACGTGGAGCTCGGAGTTGGGCAGGCACAGGCTCGCCATGCGCGCGGTGCCGATGGGCATGTGGCGCTCGCGCGGGTGCTGCAAGAGCACCACGCGCGTGGCCGTGGGAATCTTCGTGACGTGCGCGCACCAGCAGAGGGCAACGGGGCGGAGGCAGGTGGCGCAGGTGGCTCGCATGCTTGAACGGAGCGGCGCTCAGTCGGGGCGGCAGCCGTCGCCGCCGCACACGTCGATGATCTCGCCGGTGCGGAAGAAGTTGGCGATCTGGCGCTGGTGCGCCACCGAGCGGCGCGGGCGCTCGTGGGGGTCGCCCACCATGTCGCGCGCGGGCGGGCGGTTGCCCGGCGCGGGCCACGGGTTGCCGAAGTCGTAGAGCACCACCCCCGAGCCCGTGCGCGGATACGCGGCCTGCGTGCAGCCGTAGGGCATGCGGTCGCGGTCGTAGTTGGCCATGAGGGGAATGCCGATGTCGGTGCGCGCGGCGATCTCGTTGGTCATCACCGAGACCTGGTAGTCGCCTTTGCCTGGGCCCACGATCACGGCGTGCGCGGGGGTGTTGGCGAAGGGCTCGGCGCTCACGTGGCGGAGGTAGTTCACCGGGTCGGTGCCGTCCCACTGGAGCTGGGTGTAGGCGAGCACCACGGCGAGGTCCGACGGCTCGGCGTACACGCCGCGGAGCACGGTGAAGTACGACGTAAAGTCCGTCGAGCGGTGCAAGAGGGTCGAGTAGTTGTTGCCCGGCACGCCGAGGTGGCCGCGGCGCACGTCGGGCGACACCGCCATGAAGGTGCCGCCGAAGATGCCGCCCTGCGAGTTGCCCGAGTAGAAGAGCTCGTCGCGGTTCACCCGCACGTTGCGCGAGGTGAGCTCTTGCAGCGCGCCGAGGCGCTCGCGCGCGGCGCGGGCGAGGAGCACCCACTGCAGAATGCCCTGGTGCAGCCGCTGACCGACGGCGCGAAAGTACGTCATGTCGTTGAGGGCGACGAAGACGGCGCCGATGTCGGCCTCGCTCATGCCCGCGAGGCTCGCGGCCACCATGATGAAGCGGTGCGTGTTGGCGAGCGTGCCGAGGTGGCCCGCGCGCACCTCCTCGTTGCTGCCCAGGAGGCCGTGGCCGTAGAGCACGATGCCGTGGGGCTCGCCGCCGAGGGCGCTGTGGGGCACGCGCACGATGAAGGGCACGCGCGTGGTGCCCTGCGCGGTGGGGTGGCCCATCGCGTCGAGGTGGAGCTCGCGCAGGGGCATCACGCTGTCGGGCACCACGCGGTCGACGGTGTAGTCGGGCACCTCGATGGTGCCGCCGAGCTCGAGCGCGATGCTCTCGTCGAAGGGGCGCCCCGAGCCGTCGTCGGCGCGAAGAAAGGTGCGCACGTCGTCGATGGCGATGGCGGGCCCCATGGGGCCCACGCGCGTGAGCGCGTCGTCGCGCATGGCGAGCAGGCGGCCGTGGAGGGCGGCGCTGCTGGCGGTGTTGAAATCCCACGCGAGGGTGAGCGACGCGCGGGGCACGCTGGCGCCCTCGAGCAGGGTGAACATCTCGCTGAAGCGCGCCTGCCGCGGGGCGAGGCGCGGGTCGGTGGCGCCCATCCCGTCGCGCAGCACGGTGAAGGCGCGCGAGGGCGCGACGGCGGCGCCCGCCGTGGTGCGGAGGTTGCGAAACGCCACCACGTAGCGGGTGTTCTCTTTGAGGATCACCGCGGGGCGCAGAAAGAGTGTCTTCTTCGAGGGGTCGGACTCGGTCGCGTCGAGCTCGACCCAGTGGGGGACGCGGCGCATCGTGGTGCCCGACACTTCGAAGAGCAGCGTGGGCGAGTCGGCGGCCATGGAGCGCTCGAGGTGCTCCTCGTCGGCGAGCGCGGCGGCGTCGAGGTTGGGAAACATCGCCATGATGGGCGTGCCCGTGCCGTAGCCGTCCATGAACGCGAGGCTCGACGCGTCGACGAAGGTGCCGCGGCGGTTCTGCGGCAGGCTCGTGGGGCCGAAGCGCAGCGCGTAGCCCGTGGGCCGCGCAGCGTCGGCGCGGAGGTACAGGTTCGACGGCCACGGCATGGCGCACACGTGCTCGTCGAGGGGGTCGCAGTCGTTGGGGTCTTGCGTGGTGGGGCCGTTGTCGGCGGGCGGCGCGTCGGTCGCCGCGTCGCGCGCGACGTCGGTCACCGCGTCGGTGGCGCCGCCGTCGGCGGGCGTCGCGGGGGCGCTCTCGCACGCCGCGAGGGCCACCATCGGGAGCCATGACAACCAACGCAAACGCCTCACCATGTGCGCACCTCTCCGTTGCATCGGGCGGGGAGGTTCGTCGCTCGCGCGCGTGGGGTCAAGCCTTGCCCGCGGCCGGCGATCAGAGGGTGTTGCGCAGGCGCTCGAGGAGGGCGAGGGCGACGAGGTTGCGCATGTTGTAACCGAAGCGGAGCCCCGCGTCGGTGAGCACGCCGCAGGCGGTGCCGCCGCTCGACGAGACGTACGCCGAGGGGTGAATGCCGTCGGGGTCGACGCCGCGCCGCGGGAGCGGCTGCAGCGCGCCCCAGAACTCCATGAGCGGCAGGTGGCGCGTCGCGGCGATGTCGCGGATGGCGGCGTTGAACGTGGGCACCAGCGCGGCCGAGTCGGCGCGGTCGAGGCGGTCGGGGATGGTGCTCAGCGCGGCCACGGTCCCGTACGACTCGATCACGTCGAGGATGCGGTTCATGTTCGTGCGGTAGGTGGCCACGGTGCCGTAGTCGAGGTCGTTGGTGCCGTACATCACCATCGCGTACGCGGGGCGCGTGGCGTTGAGCTCGCGGCGCAGCGCGCTGTCGGGGTCGTTCGAGAGGGCGTACGCGGCGATCCACCCGCCCATGGCGCACACGCTCTGGCGGTTGAACGAGTTGGCCATGCTCCCCGTCACGGCGGGCGTGGTGCTGAAGTAGCGCACCGTGGGCTCGAGCGCCGACCACCCGCCGAGGGTGTACCACCCGAAGCCGATGTCGCTGAGAAAGCTGGCCGACTCGGTGATCGAGTCGCCGATCTTGGCGAACACGTTGGGGCGCATGCCCATCGCGACGCCACGCGCGCGCACCTCGCGGATGTGCGCCACGGTGGCCGCGTCGAAGGTGGGCACCATGAGCGTCGTGTCGGGCAGCCCGCCAGTCGTCCCCGCGTCGGGCGTCGCGCGGTCGACAGGCACATCGACCACCACGTCGGGCATCACCACCACGTCGGGGCGCACCACCACGTCGGGCATCACCATCGCGTCGGGCGTCACCGTCGCGTCGGGCGTCACCACCACGTCGGGCGTCACCGTCACGTCGGGCGTCACCACCACGTCGGGCGTCACCGTCACGTCGGGCGTCACCGCCACGTCGGGCGTCACCACCGCGTCGGGCGTCACCGTCGCGTCGGGCGTCACCACCACGTCGGGCGTCACTTCTGCATCAGGGACGATCATCGCATCGGGGGGGGCCGCGGCGTCGGGCTCGCGGGCGTCGACGACGCTCCCGTCGGCCTCGCCGCCGGGAATGATCGGCGCTGCGCCGAGCTCGCAGCCGGCCGCGGAGAACACCGCGAGACCGGCCAGGAGAATGCGTCGAAGATCGCTCTTCATGGTGGTTGCGTATACCATCCCGGGGGCATGGCCACGAAGTTCCGAGGAGCGCAAAAGCCGCTCGAGTGCGGGTCGCCCGGCGTACCTCCGCGGTCGCCCTCGTGCGCGCTGGTGGCCCTCGCCGCGCTCGCCGCGCTCACCGTGGCGCCGCGCCCCGCGCAGGCCGTCCCCTTCGCGCAGCGCCTCACCCTCCGCGGCGAGCTGATGCTCTCGCACGTGGTGGGCGCGCCCAACAGCCGCATCTTCGGCTTCGGCTTCTTCGGCGCCGCGCGCCTGGGCCTCGCCGTGACGGGGCCCCTCTCGCTCCAGGTGTCGGGCTCGACGGGCATCTTTCCGCCCACGTCGGCGCCCGACGCGCCGGGGCTCAACGTCACCTCAACGTGGACGGCCGGCGTGCGCATCGAGCCGCGCACCGTGCGCCCCGAGGGTCGCCTCTTCGTCGACGTGAACGCGGGCGTCGCGGCGACGGGCGCCGACGTGTACCGCTTCGGCTTCGACATCGGCGTCGGGTGGGAGCTCGCCCTCACGCGCTACGTGTCGCTCGGCCCCGTGGTGCGCTACTGGCACATCTATCAGTCCGACGACGACGCCAACGGGGTCGCGCGCTCCGACGACGCCGCGGCCGACGCGCACTACGTCTCCTTCGGGCTCTCGCTCGCGATCCGTCCGTTTCCGCCGCCGCGCACGCGCGCGGGCACGCTCCTCGCGATCAACCCCGACACCGCGCCCGACGCCGACTACGACGGCGTGCCCGACTTCGCCGCCGGCGGCCCCGACGTGGTCGAAGACCACGACGGCTATCAAGACGAAGACGGCTGCCCCGACCT
>CAISKJ010001311.1 GCA_903885885.1 uncultured delta proteobacterium | reverse complement strand
GCCCTCGAGCCACTTGCGCCAGGTCTCTTCGATGAAGCCCGGGAGGTACTTCTGAATGTCGGCCGCGGTGCTCTTCTCGACCTCGAGGCGCACGGCCGCGGCGAACTCTGCCGTGAAGGCCTCGAGGTCGCGCAGGGCCACCGCGCGAATGGCCGCGATCTCTTCGTCGATGCGGCCGCGGCGCTTCTCGACGAGGCCCTTGGCCTGCTCCATGTCGGCCTCGATGGCCTTCATGCGGCGCTCGATCTCGTCGGAGGTCATGGTGATGGCGCGGCGTCGCACGGCGAGGGTGCGGCCGAGCACGTCGCCCACGCGCAGCCCCTCGTCGGCCGCGTAGTCGACGAGCATGCGGAGCCGGTCGCTGCCGAGGAGCGACGAGAGCTTGCCGAGCAGCGCGTCGAGCCCCGACGCCTCGCGGTCGCCCCGCAGCGCGCGCGTGGCCGACAGGAACATCACCGGCGCGCCGGGCACGAGGTGCTCGAGCTGGCGGCGGGCGTACTCCATCACCTCGACCTTCTCGCTCTCGGAGAGGAGGTCGGCCTTGTTGATGGCGAACACGATGCGATCGCGCCCCGCGCCGAGGAGCCGGTCGCGGAGAAACTTGCGCTCGCTCTCTTTGAGAATCTGCCCCGCGTCGAGGAGAAACACCACGGCGTCGGCGCGCGGCACGTAGCCGTAGGTGATCTCGGCGCGCTGGAGGTTGAGGTCGTTGACGCCGGGGGTGTCGACGAGGGTCACCTTGTCTTCGAGAATGGTGGCGGGGTACTCGAGCTCGACGCGGAGCACCTCGTCGGGGTTGACCCGCGCGCCCGCCACGAGCTCGGCGAGGCGCTCGAAGGGAATCACCTCGCGCGCGCCGCCGACGGGCCGCGAGCGATCGTCGAGGGAGCCCTCCGGGGCCCTGCGCACGAGGGCCGCGCGGGGCGGGTCGCCGTGGCGAACCTCGTGAATGAGCGCGGTCGTCGGCGTGATGCCCGTAGGGAGCACGTCGCCGCCGAGGAGGGCGTTCACGAAGGTGGTCTTGCCGTGGTTGAACTCGCCGAGCACCACGAGCACCGCGCGCTCCTCCTGGAGCCGCGGGAGGCGGTCGCGAAGAGGCGCTCGCGGAGCGTGGTGGCGCCCGCCTTCTGCGCGAGGTCGGCCAGCGAAGTGAGCGCGGTGACGAGCTCGTGCTTGGTCTCACTGAGATTGCGTGCGGTCATGCAGTGGGGTCTCCTGCTCCGTCTACGGGTGTGCGTGGGTGGTGTGCGTGGGTCGGGTGGGCGCGCTCACATCACGCGCACGATCTCTTCGGTGCGGCGCTCGAGCTCGTCGCGCGCGACGCCGCCCGCGAGCCCCACGGCGCTGCGATAGAGGGCGCTCTCGGCGAACACGCGCAGCGCCTCGATGCGCTTGGTGAGGTAGGGGTGCGAGCGCTGCAGCTCGCCCATGCGACCGTAGCCGCCCTTCGCCTCTTTCAACTGCTCCAGGTACACGTCGACGTTCATCTGGTCGAAGAGCCGACGGCTGCCGATGGCGAGCTTCACGAACGAGTGCGTGGCCACCGTCGGGTTCTTGCAGCAGAGGAGCCCGGCGCGGTCGCAGGTCACCTCGGCGGCGCGCGCCCAGCTCTGCAGCGCCAGCGTGGCGGGCATGAGCACCGGCGCCAGCACCACGCCCGCCGCGGCCACCTGCAAAATCATTCGCAGCATGTGCAGCGTGGTGAGGTAGACCACGTGGTTGTTCTGAATGTGGCCGCACTCGTGGCCGATCACGAAGCGCAGCTCCTCGTCGCTGAGCGCGTCCACCGTGGCGGCGTGCACCATGATGAACGCGTCGCTGTCGACCCCGTAGGTGGCCGCGTTGATCGAGCCGATGTTGGGCACGATGTAGATCTGCGGCGCCTCGATGCCGAGCGTCTGCGCGCACTCGCGCGTGATGCGATGGATGCGCGGAAACTGCTGCGGCCCGACCTTGACGGCGTTGCCGAGGAGGTCGTTGGTGAGAAACTCCTTGG
>CAISKJ010001310.1 GCA_903885885.1 uncultured delta proteobacterium | reverse complement strand
CGCGCTCGCGCTCGCGGTGCCCGCGGTGGTCGCGCCGAAGTTTCCGAAGCCCTTCGACGACGAGTGGTACAAGCTCGGCGTCGCGTGGCACCGACAGGCGCGCCTCGCCGAGGCCGAGGGCTGCTACCGCCGCGCCCTCGCCCTCAACGCCCACAACGTGTCGGCGCGAAAGAACCTCGCGATGCTCTTCGAAGCGCGCGGCGAGCTCGACGCCGCGCGCGCCGAGTGGCTGCGCCTCTTGCAGACCGCCCGCGCCCGCGCGCTGCCCGCCTATGAGCGCGAGGCCCTCGCGCACCTCGCGCCGCCCGCGCGCTGAGCTTGTAGACGCGGGCGCTCGCTCCCTGCGATCTTCGCGCGCATGCGACTGTCGGATCGTGCCGTGGCGGCGCTCGTCGCGCTCTGCCTCGCGGCGTTGTACTGCGCCGGCCCGCTGCGGTTTCAAGGCAACGACACGCGGCCCGCCGTGTACACCGCCGTGAGCCTCGCGAAGCGCGGCGACTTCGACCTCGACGAGTTCGCGGCGCGCATCCGCGGCGCGCGCAGCACGTGGCCGTACTTCGTGTCGCCCACCGTGCGGGCCTCGGTGGTCTCGCGCTTCGGGCCCGCCGTTCCGCTCGTGGTGACGCCCCTCTTCGGCGTCGTGCTCGCGGCGCGCGGCGGGCGCATCAGCGAGCACCTCGCGGGCGTGCTCGGGCGCGCGGCCGCGGCGCTCCTCGTCGCGGGCGCCGCGGCGCTGGTGTTTCTCTCCGCCCGCAGGCTCGGCGCGTCGCGCCGCGAGGCGCTCGCCCTCAGCGCGATGTACGGCCTCGGCACCTGCGCGTTCTCCGTCGCGTCGCAGGCCCTGTGGCAGCATGGGCCCGCGCAGTTCTTCATCGCCCTCGGCCTGTGGGCGCTGCTCGTGGGAGGCCGCGGCGGGCACGCGCTCGGCGGCTTCGCCTTCGCGGTGGCCACCACGTGTCGCCCGCCCGACGCGCCCTTCGCGCTCGCCGCCACCGCCTACGTCGTCGCCCGCGCGTGGCGCGAAGACCGCGCATCGATCGGGTGCTTCATCGCGCCCGCGGCGTGCGTCGCGTCGCTGCAGCTCGCCTACAACCACTGGTATTTTGGCGCGCCCTGGGCCTTCGCGCAGACCGCTCACATTCAGGGCGCCGACGCGCTCGCCAACCCCAGCGGCACGTACTGGGGCCACAACCCCCTCGTGGGCATCGCGGGCCTCTTCGTGAGCCCCTCGCACGGCCTCTTCGCGTCGAGCCCCATGCTCGCGCTGCTCGCGCTGCGGTGGCGCGCCGTGCGCGCGGGGGCGCACCCGGCCGTGCTCGCCCTCGTCGGCGGCTTCGCCCTCCTCTGCCTCGTGATGTCGCGGTACTACGGCTGGTACGGCGGCTGGGGCTTCGGCTACCGCATGATCGGCGACGGGGCGCCGGCGCTGTGCCTCGCGCTCCTGCCCGTGCTGCGCGAGGCGCGCGCGCGCCCGTGGCTCGTGGCGCTCACGGCCGCGGCGGTGGTGATCCAGACGCTCGGCGCGTTCAACTACAGCCCCATCGACTGGGACGCGCACCCCGACGTGGGCGACCACCTCGATCGGCTGTGGTCGCTGCGCGACTCGCAGATTGTGTATGTGCTCACGCATCGGGCGTCGCCCGACACGTGGTGATCAGCGCGGGGCGTTGAGGAGGCCGTCGACGAGCGTGAGGCCGCCGTCGATGATGTCGAGGCCCTGGGCGAGCTCGTCGCGGGTGATCACGAGGGGCGGGCACACCCACAGCATGTTGAAGCGCGAGAAGGCGTAGAGGTGCTGCGCCTTGAGGTGGCCCGCGAGCTTCGTCATCTCGGGCGAGGTGCCGTTGAAGGGCGCCAGGG
>CAISKJ010001309.1 GCA_903885885.1 uncultured delta proteobacterium | reverse complement strand
GGGCGAAACGTGTGCAGCGTGGCGAGGCTCACGTCGCCGATGAGGCCCGCGTCGAGCACGCTCCGCACGGCGCGCACCACCGGCGCGTGCTTGTAGTTGTGACAGGGAAAGACCACCCGCTTCGCGCGCCGCGCGTGTTCGAGGAGGGCGCGCGCGTCCGCGGCGGTGGTGCACAGGGGCTTCTCGCAGAGCACGTGGAGGCCGCGGTCGAGGGCCGCGTGGGACGCGCCGGCGTGCATGTACGGGGGCAGGGCGACGTCGACGAAGTCGAGCCCGCGCTCGGCCGCGAGGAGGGCCTCGCACGAGTCGTACACGCGGGCGCCGGGGAGGCGCTCGCGGGCGAGGTCGCGGCGCGCGGCGACGTGGTCGGCCACGGCGACGAGCTCGAGCGGGCGCGCGTCGGGGGGCGGCGCGAGGGAGGCGGGCACGTGCCCGCGCTCGGCGATGAAGCCGTAGCCGAGCAGGGCCCCGCGGAGGGGCTTCATGGTGGTGTCATTCTCCGAGTGGTGGCGCGCGCGGCGGGTCAGCGTGCGGGCGCTGCGTCGGGGGCGGCGCGGTGCTCTTGCGCGAGGCGTCGGAGCGTGGTGTCGAGGGCGGCGGCCTGCGCGAAGAGGTCGTGCAGCGGGGGGCGGCCCGCGGGCGTCATGGGGCTCTTGAAGTAGAAGCCCAGCCAGTCTTGAATGCCGTGCATTCCAGCGCGCGCTGAGGCGTCGAGGAGCAGCGCGAGGTCGAGCACCACGGGGGCCGCGAGGATCGAGTCGCGGCACAGGAAATTAACCTTGATCTGCATCGGGTAGCCGAGCCACCCGAAGATGTCGATGCTGTCCCAGCCCTCCTTCGCGTCGCCGCGCGGGGGGTAGTAGTCGATCCGTACCTTGTGCGAGAGCTGGCCGTAGAGCTCCGGGTAGAGGTCCGCGCGGAGGATCGACTCGAGCACGCCGAGCTTTGACACCTCCTTGGCGCGGAACGAGTCGGGGTCGTCGAGCACCTCGCCGTCGCGGTTGCCGAGGATGTTGGTCGAGAACCACCCGCGCACGCCCAGGTATCGCGCGCGAAACCCCGGCGCGAGAATGGTCTTCATGAGCGTCTGGCCGGTCTTGAAGTCCTTGCCCGCGAGGGGCACGCCGTTGCGCTGCGCGAGCGCGGTGGCCGCGGGAAAATCCGCGGCGAGGTTGGGCGACCCGTTGGCGAAGGGAACGCCCTCGCGCAGGCACGCCCACGCGTAGAGCTGCGAGTTCGAGATCTCCGCCGCGCTGCGCGCGAGGCCCGCTTCGAAGGCCTCGACGGTGGCGTGCACCGCGGCGGGCTCCATGTACACCTCGGTCGAGCCGCACCACACGGCCACGAGGCGGTCGCAGCGGTTGTCGCGCTTGAACCCGCGAATGTCGGCGCGCAGCTGCTCCACCATGTCGGCCTTCGAGCTGGCCTTCTTCACGTGGTCGCCGCGCAGGCGCCGCACGTACTCGGGGTAGAACGCGGCGGTCATGGGGCGCACCTGCGAGAGCTCGTCGCGCACGATGTCGAGGTGCTTGTCTTCGAGCACGCGCGCGTGCACGGCCACCTCGTAGGCGTTGTCGCCGAAGAGGTCCCAGCCCCCGAACACGAGGCCGTCGAGGGGCGTGAGCGCGAGGGCGTCGCGCACGGAGACCTCGGCCCCCGACCCGTCGACGCGCAGGCTCCCGAGCTGGGTCAACGAGCCGACGGGGGGCGCGAGGCCGCGCCGCGCGAGCATCACGCCCGCGATGGTCGTCGTCGCGACCGCGCCCATGCCTGGAAACAATACGCCGAGACGCTCGGACGGACGCGAGACCATGTGCGTGGGCTGCATGACAGACAATCACCTCGGGTCGCGGACCGCGCGACCCCAACAGCGGGAGCGCGACGGCACGCCCGGCGCCGCGGCACATTCGCGGCGCGTCGGCGCGTCCGTCGCTCCGAGCGGGTGCATGGAGCGCATCAGGCCGAAGCGGTATCCCGTACACCGTGCTTTTCGGCAGGGGGCGCCCTCGACGCGCGGGTTGCGTCTCCGTGGTAGCGCCTCGGGGTCAACGCCCGTATAGTCCGCGCCCCTTTTTCGGGCACACGCCCGAACCACCTCGTAGGAGGCACTGTGAATCCCTCGGAGATCCCCGTCGCCGCGGAGCCGCTCGTGGCGCCCGGCGCAGCCCTGCTCGACCGCGCCGTGGAGGCCCTCGAGGCCGCCGCCCTCGCGTCCGAGCGAGGTACGCGACCCGCGGGGGTCATCGCGGTGCCCGCCGACGCCTACGCGCGCGTCGAGTCGGCGAAGGTGCGCGCCTCGCTCGAGCGCGTGCTCATGGGGCGCGACCCCGAGGCGGGCCTCGACGCGCTCCTCGAGCTGGGCGCGCTCGACCTGCTGCTCCCCGAGGTGAAGGCGCTCGTGGGCTTCGGCGACGGCGAGTGGCGCCACAAAGACGTGTGGAAGCACACCAAGCAGGTGGTGCGTCAGGCCGTGCCCCGCACCGAGGTGCGCTGGGCCGCGCTGCTCCACGACATCGGCAAGGTGAAGACGCGGCGCATCGAGGCCAACGGCGAGGTGCACTTCTTCGGTCACGCCGAGGTGGGCGCGTCGATGTTCGACCGTATGCAGCGCCGCTCGTCGCTCTTCAAGGGCGACGAGAAGCTCTCGTCGCAGGTGCGCTTTCTCATTCTGCACCACCTGCGCGCGAGCCAGTACGACGCCTCGTGGACCGACAGCGCCGTGCGTCGCTTCGCGCGCGAGATGGGCAACGGCCTGTGCGACCTGCTCGACCTGTCGCGGGCCGACATCACCACCAAGCGCCCTGAGCGCAAGCGCCGCGGCCTCGAGTCGATCAGCGAGCTCGCCCTCCGCGTGCGCACCATCCAAGAGATGGACGCGAAGGTGCCGCCGCTCCCCAAGGGCGTGGGCACCGCGCTCTCGGCGCGCTTCAACATCCCGCCGTCGCCGCGCCTCGGCGAGCTCATGAAGATGCTCAAGAGCGCGGTGGAGGACGGGCGCATCGACGCGCAGCGCGAGGCCGACTACTACCTCGACTGGGTCGTGGCCGAGAAGCTCATCGAGCTGTGAGAGGGGGGTGGGCGTTTGCCTCAAGCGCGTTGTCGCCCGGCGCCTGAAGGCTCATCATTCCCCAAATTCTCGTCGGGCGCGGCGCAAGGACACCGGGCCGTCGGTTTGTGTACGAGCCCCCACCCCCGCTACCGCGCGCCCCGCCCCCGCGGGAGCGCTGACGTGGGGACACATCTCCAGACTCCCTTGATTTCCGCGCGGACGTGCGTGTCGCGAGCATTGGAGCTCTACTGTCCGAATGCT
>CAISKJ010001308.1 GCA_903885885.1 uncultured delta proteobacterium | reverse complement strand
GCGCACGGCGGCCGCGCTGCCTGGATACGACGGGCGGCGACGCCTCTACCCGGTCGGTCGCGTGCGCATGTGGACGCGCACGGTCGCGCGGATCCACCTGGTGCTCCCTCGACGCGGCGGCGCGGCCTACCTCGGTCCCGCGCCGATCGACGAGTCCACGGGGCGCCTCGACCCCACGGGGCGTCTGTTCCTCTCTCGCTCGGTCTCGGCCGCGCGCAGCTACCTGAGCTCGAGCGCGCGCGCGGCGCAGCACCGGGCGCTGGCTGCCACCGTCGAGCGAGTGCGCGCCGCGGGCGTCCGCTGGACCGCGACCTTCGACACCCTCTGACGGAGACCCTCACCCCATGCCGCACGCCGCTTCGAAGCACGTCCGATTCAACGACGGCCAGCTCGCCGACGCCGCGGAGTACGACGCGATCCACGACCTCTTCGACGCCTTCTTGCAGGAGCTGCTCGAGCGTCAGCACGGCGACACGGACTTCGCTGCGACCGCGCGGGCCACCATCGCGGGCGCGAAGGACGCGGCGGGCGCCGACGTACCCTCCTACGGATTCTTCGGCCCCTCGCTGCGGGTCTACAAGGTCGACGCGACCACGATCAAGCTCCTGCCGGGCCTCGGGCTTCAGCACGACGCGACTACGACCGACGGCTGGCCGGTGCTGGTGATCCGCCTCGGATCCGACGCGGTCGAAGTCACCGGCGGCATCGCGCTCACCAACCTCCCGTCGAGCGGCCAGTACAAGCGCGCTCTGGTGCTCACCTGCCCGCGCACGGTGACGACCGACGCCGTCGCGCAGGTGATGGACTCCTCGGGCAACGTGGCGTCGGCGACCGTGCCAGGCCGCTCCTTCCCCGAGGTGGGCGCGCCTGCAGGCATCGCGACGAACATCGTTGTGCAGTATGGCACCGCCGCCTCGACCGCTGCGGGCGCCGCGCGCCCCGCCGGGCTGCCGGGGTACGTCGCGCTCGCTGAGCTGCTCCTCGACTCGACGGGCCTTTCGGGCGCCGCCAACGTCGACGGCGTCACGCCCGGCATCACCGACCTGCGCCCGCGTCTGCGGACTTCGAAGGCGGGGGGCGGCGTCGACGCGCGCCGGGCCACGTGCTCGATGGACGAGACCACGGCATCGCGCAACACACGGCGCCTCGGCGCGAAGGCCGTCGGCGAAGACGTCGTGCGCGGCTTCGTGCAGATCCCGACGAGCTCGGGTGTGGTCACGCTCGACACGTCGCGCGACTGGCGCGACATGATGGTCGAGATCGAGCTCGGCGCCCTCGTCGGCGTCGCGGTGCTGCCCGGCGGGTCGAGCGACACGAGCTCGAGCTACGCGTCGAATCCGAGCTCGGCCTCCTCGTCGCTCGCGCGCGTGACCTTCTTCTCGGGCTCGGGCTCGACGGCCGGCGCGTCGGGCTACTACTCGGCGGCGTCGAAGACGGCGGCCGACGGGAGCTCGACCTCCCTGGTGTTCTTCGCGGACATCACGACGGGCGCCCTGAAGTGCCTCGGGCTCGCGCACACGAGCGGCGTGCAGGAGCTGTACTTCCGCGCGGTGGGCTTCGGCCCGCTCGGCAAGCGCCCCGCCTCGGGCGTGGAGAGCTGAGCGATGGCCACCGAGGGCACCACCTTCCCTGACGCGCTCGACCCCGAGCTCGACGTCACGCTCTCTGACGACTACGACCCCGAGCACCTCAACACG
>CAISKJ010001307.1 GCA_903885885.1 uncultured delta proteobacterium | reverse complement strand
GACATCGTGGGCGGGCGCAGCCGCGGCGAGCGCGCGGTGGCGCCGTCGTCGCCGGAGCGGTCGCGCGGCGACGCCGACGAGGGGAGCACCGCGCTCGACGGGCCGATGGCCGACGGCGGGCGCACGGGCGCCTCGACGACCGTGTTGGACATGAACGCGGGCTCGTCGTCGTCGTCGTCGGGCTCGGCCACCGGGGCGTGGGCGACGGCGCTCTCGCGCAGGGCGCGGCGCTCGCGCTCGAGCTTCTGCGTCGCCACGCCGGAGATGAACGCGGTGACCTCGCGGGGCGACGCGATCATGCCGCGGAGGTCGGTCTCGATGGCCTCGGCGAAGGCCGCGGCGGAGTGAAAGCGCTGGTCGGGGTCGGGGTGCAGCGCGTGCTGGCAGATCGCGTCGAGCGCGGGCGGGAGCTTGGCGTCGTAGTCGCGCAGCGCGGGATACTCGCCCGCGAGGATGCGCCGCGCGGTGTCGAACTCGTTCTCGCCCGCGAAGAGGCGCCGGAGGGTGACGGCCTCCCACAGCGTGACGCCCATGCCGAAGACGTCGACGCGGCGGTCGAGCCCGTGGCCCCGGATCTGCTCGGGGGCCATGAAGTTGAGCTTGCCCTTGATGAGCCCGACCTGCGTGTTGGTGATGCGGCTCTCGGCCTTGGCGATGCCGAAATCGACGATGCGCGCGGTGCCGTCGACGCCCACCATGACGTTCTGCGGAGAGACGTCGCGGTGAATGATGCGGAGGGCCGTGCCCGTGTGGTCGCAGAGCTCGTGGGCGTAGTGGAGGCCCGCGAGCGCGTCGAGCACGATGCGGAGGATGATGCCCAGGGGGATGCGCCGGCGGAGCTGCACGGCCATCTTCTCGACGTTCGAGAAGCTGTCGCCCTCGACGTAGTCCATCACCAGGAAGATGAGCCCCTCTTCGATGCCGACGTCGATGATCGACACCACGTTGGGGTGCTGAATCGTCGCGGCCACGCGGGCCTCATCGAGGAACATCTCGACGAACGAGTCTTCCTGCGAGAGGTGCGGGTGCATCACCTTGATGGCGACGAGGCGGTTGAACCCGCCGGCCGCGGTGGAGCGCGCGAGGTACACCGACGCCATGCCGCCGGTGCCGATCTCGGCGATCACGTCGAACTTGCCAATGCGGTGACCGACCAGAGACGACCGGCCGCTGGCGTCGCGTGCGTTCATCGACATCGGGGCGGCGGGTACCGTAACACGCCCGCGCAACCCACCGGAAGCGCGCCTTTGCAAAAGCGCCCGCGGCACCACCGCGCGATGCCCCTATGGCCCCGGCGCGGGGCGCCCCTAAGATCGCGCGCATGTCACCGCCCCACGTCGTCATCCTCGGGGGAGGATTCGGCGGCCTCGCCGCAGCGCGCGCCCTCGCGAAGGCCCCCGTGCGCGTCACGCTCGTCGACCGTCAGAACCACCACCTGTTTCAGCCGCTGCTCTACCAGGTGGCCACGGCGGCGCTGAACCCCAGCGACATCGCCGCGCCCATTCGCCACGTGCTGCGCAAGCAGCGCAACGTCACCGTGCTGCTCGCCGAGGCCGTCGCGGTAGACGTGCGCGCGCGCTCGGTGACGCTCGCCGACGGCGACCTCCCGTACGATCATCTCATCGTCGCGACGGGCGCTACGCACTCGTACTTCGGCCACGACGAGTGGGCGCGCCGCGCCCCGGGCCTCAAGACCCTCGAAGACGCGGTGGAGATCCGCCAGCGGTTCCTGCTGGCCTTCGAGGCCGCCGAGCGCGAGCCCGACCCCGAGCGCCGCCGCGCGCTGCTCACCTTCGTGGTGATCGGCGCGGGGCCCACGGGCGTCGAGATGGCGGGCGCGATGGCCGAGATCGCGCGCCACACGCTCGCCACGGAGTTTCGCAACATCGACCCGCGCGGCGCCCGCGTGGTGCTGGTCGAGGGCGTCGACCGCGTGCTCCCCGCGTACGCGCCGGAGCTCTCGGCCTCGGCCCTCGCGGAGCTCACCCGCCGCGGCGTCGAGGTGCGCCTCGGCGCGCGCGTGACGGGCATCGAGGACGAGTGCGTGCGCGTGGGCGACGAGCCCATCGGCGCGTGCACGGTGGTGTGGGCCGCGGGGGTGGCGGGCTCTCCCCTCGCCCGCACGCTGGGCGTCCCGCTCGACCGCGCGGGGCGCGTGATCGTCGACGCGACCCTGTCGATCCCGGGGCACCCCGAGGTGTTCGTGATCGGCGACCTCGCCGCGATGACCCAGGACGGGAGTCCCATCCCGGGCGTGGCGCAGGGTGCCATTCAGGGCGGCCAGCACGCGGCCGAGACCATCGCGCGGCGCCTGCGCGGAGAGACCCCGCGGGGCTTCGTCTACAAAGACCTGGGCTCCATGGCCACCATCGGCCGCAACGCCGCCGTGGTCGACGTGAACGGCACGCGCCTCACGGGCGTGCTCGCGTGGTGGGCCTGGCTCGCGGTGCACATCCTCGCGCTCATCGACTTTCGCAACCGGGTCTTCGTGCTGCTCTCGTGGGCGTGGTCGTACCTGTCGTTCGGCCGCGGCGCGCGGCTCATCACGCGCAAGGTGCCGCCCACGCTCATCACGCGCGACGACGACTGACGGGGAGCGGGCGGCGGGGGGGGGAAGAGAACGGCGGGGTGCGGTGCGGCTCAGCCCGGGAGGCGCTTCATGGCCGCGTCGACGCCCTTCTCGACACCCTGCTTCGCGGCCTTCATCAAGAAGTCGAGCACCTTGTCACGGAGCTTCGGGTTCTTCTGGAGCACCGAGAGGTTGCCCACCTTGTCGACGAAGCCCGTCACCACCTGGCTCGCGAGCGCGTTGCCCTGATCGACCAGGAAGGCCTTCACCGACGCGCCGTTGCGCTGCTTGAGCACCGTCCAGAAGGGATCTTTCGCGAGGCCGTTGTTGAGCCCCACGGCGTGCAGCGTGCCCCACGTGGCCGCCGTGGTCGTGACGCCCTTGACCTCCTTCACGAGCCCCGAGAGAAACTTGCTGTTCTTCACCGCGGGGATGCTCTCGAGCTTGCCGAACACCGCGTTGACGCCCGACGTGACGCCCTGCGTGATGAGCTCCTCGGCCTGCTTCTCGAAGTTGCCCTTGAGCCCCTTCCAGTCGGGGGCGCGCCCCTCCTTCACCGCCGTGACGAGGTCGCCGACGGCCGACTTCGCGAGCGACGTGAGCCGGTCGCGAATCTTGTCGGGCACGCCCGCCTTGGTGAGCAGGGCGTCGATGCCCTTGCCCGCGGCCTCTTGCAGCTTCGCGGGGTCGAGCAGGTCCTTGAGCTTCGAGAGCCAGTCGCCCGCCTTGCCCTGCAGCTCGAGGGGCTTGGCCGCCTCGACGTCACCCTTGTCGGCCTTGGCGCCCGCGCCGTCGCTGCAGTTGATCTTGGTGAGCCCGCCGTTGATGTTCACCAGGCTCTTGCCGAGCACGTGCACCGTCTTCGACGCGATGGTGATCTTGTCGGGCAGCATCTCGATGGAGCTGTCGCCGCACGTGAGCTTGATGCTCGCGTCGCCGTTGATCGACAGGTGCTGCACCACGTTGATGGCGTAGCCCTTGGGCCCGTTGACCCGCACGTTGCGGTCGCCCTGCACGAGGAGCCGCTCGGTGCCCTGCACCTCCGTCGTGCGGTCTTTGACCACGGTGTTCTTCTCGTAGCCCTGCACCGTCTTCTGCCGGTCGTTGCCGACGAGGAGGGTGTTGTCGCGGCGCACCACGATGTCGTGGTCGCGCTGGGCGTGGAGAAAGATCTGCTCGCGGTCTTTGAGGTCCTCGAAGCGCAGCTCGTTGAAGCCCTCGCCGCCGGGCGTGGTGCTCGTCTTGATCGTGCTGCGCGTCTTCTCCTCGGGGAGCGGGTACGGCACGTTGTTCTGGCCGTTGTAGACGCAGCCCGTGACGAGGGGCCGGTCGGGGTCGCCCTCGAGGAAGGTGACCACCACCTCCATCCCCACGCGCGGGATGAACATCGTGCCCCACGCGGCGCCCGCCCACGCCTGCGCCACGCGGATCCAGCACGAGGCGTTCTTGCCCCGCTGGCTCGCGGTGCGCAGCTCGGGGCGCTCCCAGTGGAAGCGCACGAGGATGCGGCCGTGGAAATCGACGCAGATCTCATCGTCGGTGCCCGGCTCGGCCATCACCGTGGCCGTCTGCGGGCCGTACACCAGGGGCCGCGGCGTGACGCGCGAGGGGCGGTACTGCACCGCCGAGGGCACCGCCACGAAGCGGTTGGCGTAGCGCGTTTCGAAGCGCCCCGCGGCCGCGACGCCGTCGGGGATCACCTCGGAGGACGCCTCGCGCAAGATGGCCTTCATGTGCTCGCTCTGGCGCGTGTCGTCGGGGATGTCGCCCCACGCGATGGCCTCCTGCGCGATCTCGGTGACGAGCCAGTCGCCGTCGAGCTCGACGCGCATGTGCCCCGCGAGCGTGAAGCGCACGCCGGGCATGAGGCCCGTGACGTTGGAGCGGCCGTGCGCGGCCGTCTCGTCGTAGCGCATCTCCTCGTTGCGAATGCGGGCGGTGCGGGCGCCGTGGTGGCCCGCGTAGGCGTGGCCCCCGTCGCTGTACTCGCCGAGGTTGTAGCGCGCGGGGTAGTCGTACACGGTGCGCGCGCCCGCATCGCTCGGGGCCTTGGACGTGAAATCGAGGAACGAGCGCGGGTGCGTGAAATCGAAGTCGCGCAGCACGACGCCCGTGGGGTGCGTCTTCCGATGCCAGTCGAACCACTGCATCGTCTCGACGGAGGCCGTGGCGACGCCGGCGTCTTGCATCTCGACGGCCGCGCCGTCGAGCGTGGGCGCGGGCTGATACGCGTGCCCCTCGCCCGCGAGCACCAGGGTCTCGGAGGCCCCGTCGTGCTTGAAGAAGAACGCGACGCCCTCCTCCTGCAGCACGCGCATCACGAAGTCGAGGTCGGTCTCGCGGTACTGCACGCAGTACTCGCGGGGCGCGAGGTCGAGGCCGGCGCCGAGCTCGAGGCCGCCGTCGCCCTGGTAGACGCCCGCGTCCTTGAGCACCTCCTTCACGACGGTGATCACGTTGACGTGCTGCCAGATGCGGGAGTTTACGCGGTGCGACAGCTTCCACAGCTGGGGCACCACCACGATGCGCGCGAAGCGGTACGACCCGGTGCTCCCGAGGTCTTCGACGCGGCGCACCCAGCCGCGCACGGCCCGCACGAGCGACGAGCGCACGATCTCGACCCCGACGGCCTTCTCGAAGAGCTCGTCGACGTTGGCCTCGAGCTGCGTCGTCGCCAGCACCACGGAGCACTCGTAGGGCCGCGAGAGCGTCTCCCGCGTGTGCACGTGCACCGGGCGCCACGCGCCCGCGCTGCTGCCGTCGACCACGTCGAGGCTCAGCTCGACCTCGGGCAGGGAAGATCCGTCGAAGATGCTCATGCGCTTCGTTCCGTGGTGTTCGTGTTCGGGGCCGCTCGAAACCCGCGGATCCTACACGCTCCCACGAAAATGAAGAACAGCGCCCTGCGCGCTCAGGGGATGACGGGCCTGCCCGCGCGGGCGCTGTAGAGCCCGGTGATCTCGGCGTCGGTGAGCGCGCGCGACCAGACCGCGAGCTCGTCGAGGCGGCCGTCGAGGGGCATTGGTGCCACCGTACCTGCGCCCGACGCAGAGGGCCTCGCGCGTGGCCGTGATGGCCGTCGGCGTGGTGGCCGTGACGACCGACGCGCCGTCGTAGAACATCGCGAAGGTGGTGCCCCGGCGGCGCACCACGAGGTGGTGCCACACGCCGCTCGGGATCGTGATCGCCGTGGTGGTGAGCACCGCGCTCGGCGTGCCGCGCCACTCGAGCGAGCCGTCGGCGAGGCGGCTGAACATCCACCCCTCGACGCCGCCGCCGCGCTCGACCATGAGCTGCTGCCCCGTCGAGACGCCGTTGAAGTTCACCCAGAGCTGCAGCGAGAAGTCGCCCGCGCTGAGGTCGAAGACCGCGTCGCTCACGGTGCGATCGGCCACGAAGGCCGCGCGGTTGGCGAAGTTGAGCCCCTGGCCGAAGACCCCGCCGCCGTAGCCGAGGCCGCCCACGAGGCGCAGCGTGCGACCGCCCACGGCGTCGTTGCCGTTGCCGTTGAAGGCCCAGTACGACACGAGCCCCGTGTAGCTGCAGTCGTTGGCCGCGCAGCCCTGCAAGAAGCCGCACGTGCGCCCGCACGCGCCGCAGTTGGCCACGTTGGCGGTCACGTCGGTCTCGCAGCCGTCGGCGCTGTTGCCGTTGCAGTCGACGAAGGGCGCGACGCACGTCTGCCGGCACATGCCCCCCGAGCAGGCCGCGTTGGCGTTCGCCCGGGCGGTGCAGATCGCGCCGCACGCGCCGCAGTTGGAGTTCGAAGCGCGCGTGTCGATCTCGCAGCCGTCGTCGGGGCGCAGGTTGCAGTTGCCGAAGCCCGCGTTGCACGTGACCGAGCACGCCCCCGCGACGCACGCGGGGCCCGCGTTGGGGCGCGACGGGCACACGGTGCCGCAGCCGCCGCAGTTGTTCGCCGCGGTGCGCGTGTTGACCTCGCAGCCGTCGGCCGCGCTCATGTTGCAGTCGGCGAAGCCCGCCTCGCAGCGCAGGCTGCACGCGCCGCTCACGCAGGTTGCGAGCGCACGCGCGGCCGCCGGGCACGCAGCGCCGCAGGCGCCGCAGTGCATCGGGTTGGACATGAGGTCGGCGCACGTGCGGGTGCAGCACGTCTGGCTGGGGCCGCAGCCGCGGTCGGGCTCGCACCAGGGCACGCACCCGCCGTTCTCGCAGTACCCGCGGACGCAGTGCTCGTCGCGCAGGCACGCCACGCAGGCGCGCGTCGCGACGTTGCAGTAGCGCATGCGCCCCGCGTCGCCGCCGCCGCTGTTGCACCCCTCATCGCTGCGGCAGCCGGGCACGCAGAGGTGCGCGGCGTCGTCGCAGTGCTCGTCGGCGGGGCACGAGTCTTCGGCCGCGGTGCAGCGCACGCAGCGGCCCGCGGCGGTGTCGCACGCGGGCGTGCCCACCGTGTCGACGCAGTCGGCGCTGGTGACGCAGCGGCCGTCGGTGTCACGGCGCACGCGCACGTCGGACTGGTCCGCCGCCGCGTCGAGCGCGTCGCCGTCGAGCGTGTCGGCGTCTTTTTGGGGCACGTCGTCGACGGGCTCGTCGATGATCGGACGGGGCGGGTCGCTGCATGCGACCGAGAGCGCCGCGACGCCCGCGAGGAGCGTGCACAGCCACGAGGACGGACCGGCTCGATGTTACATCACTGCGTCGTGCTCTCGATGGGCGAACAAGAAGTGAAGGGCGTGAGGCGCGGGCGGTCGAACGCGTGTCGCTGCGCCCGCCATGCTTTTCTGGATACACCATGTGGCGCCGCAGGCCGTCAAGCCCGCGCCACCCCCCGCGCTATGCGCCCAGCGCGTCGACCGACAGCGCGCGGAGCATGTGTTCGAAGTGCGCACCCTCGCCCACGACGAGGAGCTCGGTGCCCGGCGCGAGGCGCTCGTCGGGCGCCACGAGCGCGAGGCGCGCGCCGCGGTCTACGAGGCGGCCGAGCACGGTGACGCCGAAGCGAGGGCGGAGCGCGACCTCGGAGAGGGTTTGTTGCGCGAGCGCATCGGGCCACGCCCAGGCCTGCACGCGGAAGGTGTCGGCGAAGCGCGGCGCGCCGACGTACACGGCGACGTCGTCGCTCTCGTGCGCCGCGCCGTGGTGTCGCCCCGCGAGGCGAATGAAGGCGACACCCGCGAGCGCCGAGGCGATCGAGCCCAGGAGCACGCCCACCTTGGCCTGGTCCGCGGCGGTCGGAGCGCCGCGGAAGGCGAGCTCGTCGACGAAGAGCGACATGGTGAACCCGACGCCGGCCACCATCGCGACGCCGACGACGTCGCGCCACCGCGCGCCCGTGGGCATGGGCGCGAGGCCCGCGCGCACGCCGGCCCACGTGGCGAGCGTGATGCCCAGGGGCTTGCCGACGAGGAGCCCGAGGCCCACGCCGAGCGAGACGGGCGCGACGGCGGCGCCGCGCAGGTCGAGGGCCACGCCCGCGTTGACGAGCGCGAACATGGGAACGATGCCGAAGGCCACCGCGCCGTGGAGGCCGTGCATGGTGCGGTCG
>CAISKJ010001306.1 GCA_903885885.1 uncultured delta proteobacterium | reverse complement strand
CGGCCACGTGGTCGGGCGCCTCGCGCTCGCCGCGGTGGTGACGCCGGTGGCTCCCAGGCGCAGCCTCGGCGGGGCCGTGGCCCTCGGTGCGCGCGCGCACCACGCTGGTCGGCGCGCACGCGACGCCGCTCGCGCAGCTCCCCACGAAGGACGCCAGCGCGAGGGTCGCCAGGGCCATCCAGGGGCGCCGCACCATCACCGAGCGACCGTACCTCACTCCCTCGGCGCGTCGCCACCTCGCGGCTACTGCGCCACCACCAGGGGCTCGATCTCCGCGAGGAGGCGCTCGGCGTTGGTGACGCCGTCGCCGTCGTCGAAGCGCCGCGAGAGGCGCATGTCGGGCGTGAGCTTGTAGGCGCTCTTGCGCCCCGCGCAGAGCTCCATCACCTTGGCGGCGTCGAGGGGCGAGTCGTCGCGCAGGTGCAGCACCACGCGCTCGCGCGACGCCTCGATGCCCAGCGCGCGCAGCTTTCGCACGCGCGCCTTGATGGCCATCACGCGCACCAGGATGCGCGCGGGCGTCGGGGCCGAGCCGAAGCGGTCCTCCATCTCGACGGCGAGGTCTTGCACCTCCTCCTCGTCGAAGGCGCTCGCGAGGCGCTTGTAGAGCGACAGGCGCACGCCCACATCTTCGATGTACTGCTCGGGGATGAAGCTCGGCTCGTCGAAGGTGAGCTCCGGGTCCGACAGGTGCAGCACGGGCTGGCCGCGCAGCTCGGCGATGGCCTCTTCGAGCATCTGGCAATAGAGGTCGAAGCCCACCGCCGACACGTTGCCCGACTGCTCGCCGCCCAGCAGATCGCCCGCGCCGCGCAGCTCGAGGTCGAGCGACGCCACCTTGAAGCCCGACCCCACCTCGGTGAACTTCTCGAGCGCCTCGATGCGCGTGCGCGCCTCGTCGCTGAGCTGCGCGGGCGGCGGCACGAAGAGGTAGCAGTACGCGCGCTCCCTCGCCCGCCCCACGCGCCCCCGCAGCTGGTAGAGCTGCGCGAGGCCGAAGAGGTCGGCGCGGTCGATGATCATCGTGTTGGCGCGCGGAATGTCGAGCCCGCTCTCGATGATGGCCGTCGCGCAGAGCACGTCGTAGCGCCCCTCGATGAAGTCCATCATCACGGTCTCGAGCGCCTCGGGCGACATCTGCCCGTGCGCCACCGCGACGCGCGCGCTCGGCACGAGCCGCTGCAGCTTGTCGGCGCGCTCGTAGAGGCCCTCGACGCGGTTGTACACGTAGAACACCTGCCCCCCGCGGGCGAGCTCGCGCAGCACGGCCTCGCGGGCGATCTGCGGGTCCTCCTTCGACACCACGGTGCGCACCGCGCGGCGGTCGGCCGGCGGCGTCGAGATCACCGACAGGTCGCGCAGCCCCGACACGGCCATCTGCAGCGTGCGCGGGATGGGCGTCGCCGACAGCGTGAGCACGTCGAGCTGCGCGCGAAGCTGCTTGATGCGCTCCTTGTGGGCCACGCCGAAGCGCTGCTCCTCATCGACCACGAGGAGCCCGAGGTCTTTGAAGTGCACGTCCTTCGAGAGGAGCCGGTGCGTGCCCACCACGATGTCGACCTTGCCCTCCTTGAGGCGCTTGATCACATCCTTCTGCTCGGCCGCCGTGACGAAGCGCGAGAGCACCGCCACCTCGAGGGGATAGGCCGAGACGCGGTCGGCGATGGTGCGATAGTGCTGCTGCGCGAGCACCGTCGTGGGGCACAGCATCGCCACCTGAGCGCCCGTCGAGGCCACGTGAAACGCTGCGCGCAACGCCACCTCGGTCTTGCCGAAGCCCACGTCGCCGCAGACGAGTCTGTCCATCGGGAGCCCGTGCACGAGGTCGCGAAACACGTCGTCGATGGCGCGCGCCTGGTCGGCCGTCTCTTCGAAGGGAAAGGTCGCTTCGAACTCCTGGTAGAGCATCCCCGGTGCAGCGAACACCCTGCCCGGGTGGGCCCTGCGCTCGGCGTAGAGCTTGAGCAGCTCGTCGGCCATCTGCTTCACCGCCCGCTCGACGCGCGCCTTGCTCTTCGCAAAGGTGGCGCCGCCCAGGCGATCCATGCGCGGCGCGCCATCGCCGCCCGAGAACTTCTGAATCTGATTGAGCCGCGTGACGGGCAGGTACAGCCGGTCGCCGCCCGCGTACTCGATCACGAGGAGGTCGGTCTCGGTGGCGCCCACCTTGCGGTGAATGAGCCCCTGGTACTTTCCGATCCCGTGGTCGACGTGCACCACGTGGTCGCCCACGGTGAGCGCGCGCAGATCGTCGATGAAGGGCCGCGCCTTGTTGCCCTCGCCCCGCTTGCGCGAGGCCCGTCGGGCGCGGGCGCCGAAGATCTCCTCTTCGGTCACCGCGGCGAGCTTGCGCGAGGGCATCGCGAAGCCCCGCGCGAGCTCGCCCACCACCACGTCGACCTGCGGCGCGGCGGCCTCGGCGGGCGCCTGCGCGAGCGCCGTGTTGAACGTGCCCGTGTGCAGCTGCACCGCGAGCTCGTGGCCGCGCAGGAGCGTCGCCACGCGCTCGGCCTGCGTGGGCGTGCGCCCCGTGACCAGCACGCGATACCCCTCGCCCATCCAGTAGCGGCACTGCTCGACGAGGGGCACCAGCGCGTCGGCCTTGCCCTTCTCCGTGCGCGCCGCGCGAATTTCGGCCGCGAGGCGCGTGAGGCCTTCGGCCCCCACGTCGAGCACCTCGGCGTCGACGGGCACGTACTCGCGCGCGTCGCCCACCTCGGCCGAGCGCACCACGATCTCGTGCGCCGACACCGTGCGGTGCCGCGCGAGCGACGCCACGAGCGACGCCTCGTCGACGTAGTGGTCTTCGAACGCAAACGTGGGGAGGCGCTTCTCGACGCGCGCCGCGTGGTCGCGCGCGGCGTGCGAGAGCTCGGCGCGCAGCGAGGCGAGGGCGAGGCCCGGGCGGTCCCACACGACGAGCACGTCGGGCGGGAGGTACGCCGTGAGCGGGTCGAGGGCCTCGTAGTACGCGGGCAGAAAGCCCTCCGCGCCGAAGAAGGTGCGGCCGCCCTCCACGTCTTCGAGCAGCTTGATGCACTGGTTGCTCGGGAGGTTCACCGCGTCGGCGAGCTCGCGCACGCGGCGCCGCGCCCGGGCCCGCTCGGCCTCGCCCACGAGCGCCTCGCGCGCCGGGTGAATGAACAGCTCCTTCACCGTTCGCACGGTGCGCTGCCCCTCGGGGTCGAAGAGCTTGATCGAGAGGCACAGCTCCTCGTCGAGCTCGATGCGCGCGGGCCACCGCGAGCTCGGGGGCCACACGTCGATCACCGCGCCGCGCGCCGCGAAGGTCCCCGGGTCTTCCACCACAGGGACGCGCAGATAGCCGCCCTCGGCGAGGCCCTTGAGCAACCCGCCGCGGTCGACGAGCTCCTCAGCCTGCACGAGGTCGCAGCGGGGCCCGAGGGCCTCGCGCGGCACGAGCTTGCGCACGAGCGCCGCCGACGACGCGACGAGCACCCGCCACGGCAGCGACTGCGAGAGGTGAAACAGCGTCGCGAGGCGGTCCATCGCGGTGCGTCGATCGGGCGCCACCTCGACGTACGGCGACGCCTCCGGCGCGGGCAGCAGCAGCACCTCGCCGCGGCCCTCCTCCGCCGCGTCGGCGTCCTCGCGCGAGCCCAGAAAGAACGAGATGTCCGACGCGAGGCGCCGCGCCTCTTCGCCGTCGGCGGCCACCACGAGGAGCGGCGCCGGGCTCTTGCGCGCCACGGCGGCGATGAGCGCCCCGAACGCGCCGCCGCCCACCCGCGTGAGGTGGGCCTCGCGCGTGGCCGGGTCGGCGAGGCGCGCGAGCAGGTCT
>CAISKJ010001305.1 GCA_903885885.1 uncultured delta proteobacterium | reverse complement strand
TTGAGCACGCAGGTGGCCGAGCCGATGATGCCCATCTTGTGCTCGATGCCGCCCAGGGTGACGTCGTTGCTCTCGCCGAGCGAGCCGTCGGCGTTGATCTTCACGCGCGGCACGATGAAGAGCGACAGGCCCTTGGTGCCCGCCGGCGCGCCTTCGATGCGCGCGAGCACGAGGTGAATGATGTTGTCGGCGAGGTCGTGGTCGCCGGCCGAGATGTAGATCTTCGTGCCGCGGATGGTGAAGGTGCCGTCGGCGTTGCGCGTCGCCGTGGTCTTGGCGAGGCCCACGTCGCTGCCGGCCTGCGGCTCGGTGAGGCACATCGTGCCGCCCCAGGTGCCGTTGAGCATGTTGGCCACGAAGCGCGACTGCTGCTCGTGCGTCGCGCACTGCTCGAGGAGCTCGGCCGCGCCGAAGGTGAGCCCGGGGTACATGTTGAACGCCGTGTTGGCGCCGCAGAGGATCTCTTCGACCACGGCCGCGAGGCACTTGGGCGCCCCCGAGCCGCCGAACTCGACGCCCGCGCTGATCGAGCGGATGCCCAGCTCGTAGAGCTGCTTCCACGCGTCTTTGAAGCCCGTGGGGGTGATCACCCGGCCGTTCTCGACGCGACAGCCCTCGCGGTCGCCCACCGCGTTGAGCGGGCCCGTCACCTCGGTGGCGAAGCGGTACGTCTGCTGAATGACCGCGTTCACCTCGTCGGGGCCCCACGCGTCGAAGGGTGCCTTGCCCAGCAGCTTGTCGATCTGCAGCTGCTCGAACAGAACGAACTGGATCTCGCGAAGATCGGCCTTGTAACGGTTCTGCGCCTGCGACACGGGGAGCCTCCAGGGGGCCATATTTTCACCGCGCGAGCGACACCACACGGTCGTCGGGTGAATGGCCATTCAGTCGTTAGACTCACCAACGCGACGCGTCAAGCGCTTCTGCCAAGATCCCGTGTTTGCACTGCTTTCGGCGCCTCGCGGGCGCCCAATTGGATTAGCGTCGCGGCGCCTGGAAGGAGGCACCAGCGAACATGATGGCGCACGGAGGCAGGATCGTAGCCGAGGCCCTCCACCGCGAGGGCGTGACGCATCTCTTCACGCTCTGCGGGGGGCACATTCAGAACATCTATGATGGCTGTCTCGACGTGGGCATCCGCGTGGTCGACACGCGCCACGAGCAGACCGCGGGGCACGCCGCGGACGGGTGGGCGCGCGCCACGGGGCAGCCCGGCGTGTGCGCCGTCACCGCGGGCCCCGGCGTCACCGACGTGGTCACCGCGCTCGCCAACGCGCAGCGCGGCGGCGTGCCGATGGTGTGCATCGGTGGGGCGGGCCCGGTGCTCCTCACCGACCGCGGGTCGCTCCAGGACATGAACCACATCGACCTGGTGAAGAGCATCACCAAGGCCGCGTACCGCATCGTCAACACCGACCGCCTCGCGGAGTACGTGAGCACCGCGTTTCGCGTGGCCATGTCGGGCGTGCCGGGCCCCGTGTACCTCGAGATGCCCCTCGACGTGCTCATGAACTTCGCCGACGTGAGCGACTTCCCCTCGCCCGCCGTGTCGCGCACCGCGGCGCAGCCCGCGCCCGACCCGACGGAGTTCGCGCGCGCCCTCGAGCTCTTCGAGAAGGCCGAGCGCCCCGTGGCCATCATCGGCTCGCAGTTTCGGTGGAGCCGCGACCTCGCCTCGCTGCAAGACCTCCTCGCGCGCTACCCCATGCCCACCTTCGTGAACGGCATGGCCCGCGGCGCGCTGCCGCCCGAGCACCCGTGCTTCTTCACCCGCGCCCGCCGCGCGGCGCTGGCCGAGGCCGACGTGGTGCTCATGTGCGGCACGCCCTTCGATTTCCGCGTCGACTACGGCCGCGACGGCACGTGGAACCCCAACACGAAGATCGTCAAGGTAGACCGCGACGCCACGCAGATCGGGCACAACAAGCCCGTCGACGTGGGCCTCGTGGCCGACACGGGCCTGGTGCTCCGCAGCCTCGCCGAGGGCCTTCCCGCGGGTAGGCTCCACGAGAGCTGGCTCGCGACCATTCGGCGCAGCGAAGAGAAGTCGCGCGCCAAGATGATCCCCGAGATGGAGGCGCACAGCGACCCGCCCAACCCCCTGCGCGTGTGCAAGGAGCTCGACCGCTTCGTCGACGACGACACCGTGGTGGTGGGCGACGGCGGCGACTTCGTGGCCACCGCGGCCTACGTGCTGCGCGTCCGCTGGCCGGGCCTGTGGATGGACCCCGGTCCCCTCGGAACGCTCGGCGTGGGCCCGGGGTACGCCATGGCGGCCAGGCTCGCGCGCCCCAAGAGCCGCGTGATCGCCGTGTACGGCGACGGCGCCTTCGGCCTCCACGCGATGGAGCTCGAGGCGATGGCGCGGCAGAAGATCCCCGTGGTGTGCGTGATCGGCAACGACGCCGGGTGGACGCAGATTCGCCGCGGCCAGGTGGAGTTCTTCGGCGAGGAGCGCGCGGTGGCCACGGGCCTCGCGTACACCCGCTACGATCAGGTGGCGCAGGCCCTCGGGTGCCACGGCGAGTGGGTCGAGACCACCGACGGCATCGCCCCCGCGCTGCAGCGCGCGTTCGACGCGAGCGAGCGCGATCAGGTGCCCGCGGTGGTGAACATCAAGATCGCGTCGAGCGAGTTTCGCAAGGGCTCGATCTCGGTCTGAGATCGGCCCACACCACTCACCCCTCGCCGGGGTGCCACCCCTGCAACAGCTTCACGTAGTTGGCGCGCTCGTAGGCCGAAGGGTCGGGGCAGCGCGCGTGGTTCATCGAGCCGCGCAGGTCGTCGATGCGCGCGTACTCGTGCGCGTCCATCCACGCCCGCAGGCCTTCGAGCAGCACACGCAGGTGATCGGGGCCGCGCTTGAGGAGCGCCGACACCGACTGCACCGCGTGGGCGCCGGCCATGAGGGCCTTCACCACGTCGAGGGGCTCGTGCACGCCGCCGGAGCACGCGAGCGAGAGCGGCGAGGTCGGCGACGCCACGGCGAGCCACCGCAGGCGCAGCGGAAGCTCCGACGCATCGGAGAGGTGCAGCGAGCGCGAGAGCGACAGCGACTCGGGGTCGATGTCGGGCTGATAGAAGCGATTGAAGAGCACCGCGCCCTTCGCGCCCGCGCCCTCGATCGCGCGCAGAAACGACGGCAGCGACGAGTAGAACGGCGAGAGCTTCACCGCGACGGGGAGCTTCACCGACGAGGTGACCGCCTCGACCACCGTGCGCTGCATCGCTTCGACGTGCCCCGCGTCGACCGCGGCGTCGGTCGAGAGCGCGTAGAGGTTGAGCTCGACGGCGTGCGCGCCGGCCTCTTCGAAGCGCCGCGCCCAGTCGATCCACGGGCCCGGCGAGGCGCCGTTGAGCGACGCGATCACGGGGACGGCCACCGCCTCGCGGATCTTGCGAATCTGCTCGAGGTACGCGTCGACGCCCAGCGCGAAGACCCCCGCGTCGGGGAACCACCCCGGCGCCTCGGCGTTGAAGCCCCCGAGGTCGTGAATGTGTCGCTGCGCCGCGAGCTGTTCGGCCTCGACCTGCTCGGCGAAGAGCGAGTGCATCACGATGGCCGACGCCCCCGCGTCTTCGAGGCGGCGCACGGTGTCGAGGTCGTCGACCATCGGAGACGCACCGGGCATGAGCGGGTGCGCGAGCGTGAGGCCCAGATAGTTCGTCGTGAGGTTCACGTAGGCTCCCCGGTCTTCTTGGCGGTGACGTGCACGGCCGCGAGCTGTTCGTAGAGCGAGCGACGGTCGGCCGCGTTGCGCTCCGTGGCGCGCACGAAGCCCTCGTAGCGCCTGGGGTCGCTGAGGGCCACCATGCGAAAGCGCCCCTCGCGCTCCATGTAGTCCTTCGCGCGGATCTTCGGCGGCGGCGCGTCGAGGTGCAGCGGCGACTCGCCGAGGCTCACCTTCGCGGGGTCGAAGCGGTAGAGCGGCCACACGCCCGCGTCGACCGCGAGGCGCTGCTGCTCGAGCCCGAAGGCCATGTCGTACCCGTGCGCGACGCAGTGGCTGTACGCGATGATGAGCGACGGGCCGTTCCACCGTTCGGCTTCTACGAAGGCCTTTACGGTGTGCGCGTCCTTGGCGCCGAGCGCCACGCTGGCCACGTACACGTGGCCGTAGGTCATCGCGAGGAGGCCGAGGTCCTTCTTGCGCGTCTCCTTGCCCGCCGAGGCGTAGCGCGCGGCCGCGCCGAGGGGCGTCGACTTCGACTGCTGCCCGCCCGTGTTGCTGTACACCTCGGTGTCGAGCACCAGCACGTTCACGTTGGCGCCCGACGCGAGCACGTGGTCGAGGCCGCCGTACCCGATGTCGTAGGCCCACCCGTCGCCGCCGATGATCCACAGGCTGCGCGGCACCAGGTGGTCGGCCACGAGGTCGAGCGCGCGCCCCGCGGACGTGTCGTTCGCGCGCAGCACGGCGCGGAGCGCACCCACCCGCGCGCGCTGCGCCGCGATGCCCTCCTCCGTCGAGGTGTCGGCCGCGAGGAGCGCGGCCGCGAGCGTGTCGCCGATCGTCGAGGCCAGGGCCCGCACGCCCGCCACGGCCTGACCATGGTGTGTGTCGAGGCCGAGGCGCATCCCGAGGCCGAACTCGGCGTTGTCTTCGAAGAGCGAGTTCGACCACGCGGGGCCGCGGCCGTCGCCGTTGGCGCGGTACGGCGTGGTGGGGAGGTTGGCGCCGAAGATCGACGAGCAGCCCGTCGCGTTGGCCACCACGGCGCGGTCGCCGAAGAGCTGCGTCACGAGCTGGATGTACGGCGTCTCGCCGCAGCCCGAACAGGCGCCCGAGAACTCGAAGAGCGGTTCGAAGAGCTGCGAGCCCTTCACGTCGAGGTGCACCCGCTTGCGGTCCGGCGGCGGGAGCGCGCGCACGAAGTCCCAGCGCGGGCGCTCGACGGCCTTGCGCTCCGCCGCGGGCACCATGTCGAGGGCCTTGTGGCGCGGGTTGCGCTTGTCCTTCGCGGGGCACGCGGCCACGCAGAGCCCGCAGCCCGTGCAGTCGTCGGGGGCCACCTGCACCACGTAGCGAGCGCCCGGATGGTCGTCGCCCTTCCACGCCGCGTGGGGCATCGCGTCGGGCACTTCGGTGACCTTCGCGGGGTCGAAGAGCGTGGTGCGAATCGCCGCGTGGGGGCACACGATCGAGCACTTGTTGCACTGGATGCAGACGGCGTCGTCCCACATGGGGAGCGACTGCGCGAGGCTCCGGCGCTCCCACTGCGCGGTGCCCACGGGCCACGTGCCGTCGACGGGAAACGCGCTCACGGGCAGGGCGTCGCCCAGGCCCTCGAGCATCACGGCGGTGACGCGCTGCACGAAGTCGGGCGCCTCGCGGGCCACCGAGGGCGCGCGCGGACGCGACGGCGCGTCGCCTTCGGGCACTACGATCTGCCGCATGCCCGCCACGGCGCGGTCGATGGCGGCGATGTTCCGCCGCACGATCTCTTCGCCGCGCTTGGAGAACGACTTCTTCGCGGCGGCGCGGATCTTCTCGAGCGCCAGCGTGCGCGGCAGCACGCCCGAGAGCGCGAAGAAGCACGCCTGCATCACGGTGCTGATGTGCCCGCCGAGGCCCACCTCGTCGGCGATGCGCTGCGCGTCGATCACCACGCAGCGCACGTCGCGCTCGCGAATGATGGACCGCGCCTCGTCGGGCAGCATCGCCCACGTCGTCTCCGGCGACCACGGCGCGTTGAGCAGAAACGTGGCCCCGGGCGCCGCCATGTCGAGCACGTTCATGCGCTCGAGGAGCACGGGCTGGTGGCACGCCACGAAGCCCGCGCTGCGAAGCTTGTAGGCCGAGCGAATGGGCGCCGGCGAGAAGCGCAGGTGCGAGACGGTGACGGCCCCCGACTTGCGCGAGTCGTACACGAAGTAGCCCTGCGTGTGGGCGTCGGTCTCTTCGCCCACGATCTTCACGGTGTTCTTGTTCGAGCCCACCGTGCCGTCGGAGCCGAGGCCGAAGAACACCGCGCGCGTGACGCCCGCGCCCTCGACCTCCCACGTGGGGTCGTACGCGATCGAGCGGTGCGTCACGTCGTCTTCGATGCCCACGGTGAAGCGGTTGCGCGGCGCCTCGCGCGCGAGCTCGTCGAAGATCGCGCGCACCATCGCCGGGGTGAACTCTTTCGAAGAGAGCCCGTAGCGACCGCCCACCACGCGGGGCCGCGAGGCCCACGGCGCGAAGCCCGCGGCCTCGGCCTCGTCGACGGCCGCGAGCACGTCGAGGTGCAGCGGGTCGCAGGGCGCGCCGGGCTCCTTCGTGCGGTCGAGGACGGCGATGCGGCGCACCGTCGCGGGCAGCGCGGCCACCATCGCGCGCATGTCGAAGGGGCGAAAGAGGCGCACCTTCACGACGCCCACGCGCTCGCCCGCGGCCACGAGGTGATCGACGGTCTCGTGCACCGTCTCGGCCCCGGAGCCCATGAGCACGACCACGCGCTCGGCCTCGGCGTGGCCCGCGTACTCGAAGAGGTCGTAGCGACGGCCCGTGAGGTCGGCGAAGCGCTCCATCGTGGCGCGCACGATCGCAGGGAGCGCGTCGTAGAAGGGGTTCGCGGCCTCGCGCGCTTGAAAGAACACGTCGGGGTTCTGCGCCGTGCCGCGGAGCACCGGGCGCTCGGGGTCGAGCGCGCGGGCGCGGTGCGCCGCGATGGCGTCGGCGTCGAAGAGCGCGCGGAGGTCGTCGTCGCTCAGGGCCTCGATGGTGCTCACCTCGTGCGAGGTGCGAAAGCCGTCGAAGAAGTGCGCGAAGGGCACGCGCGCGCGCAGCGTGGCGGCGTGCGCCACCGCGGCGAGGTCTTGCGCCTCCTGCACCGAGTTGGAGCACAGCATCGCGAAGCCCGTGGTGCGCGCCGTCATCACGTCGGAGTGGTCGCAGAAGATCGACAGCGCGTGCGTCGCCAGCGTGCGCGCCGCCACGTGCATGCAGAACGACGTGAGCTCGCCGGCGATCTTGAGCATGTCGGGGAGCATCAGCAGCAGCCCCTGCGAGGCCGTGAAGGTCGTCGTGAGGGCCCCCGTCTGCAGCGCGCCGTGCGCGGCCCCCGCCGCCCCCGCCTCGCTCTGCATCTCGACCACGCGCGGCACCTGCCCCCACAGGTTGGCGTGACCCTTGGCCGACCACTCGTCGCACCACTCGCCCATCGTCGACGCCGGAGTGATCGGATAGATCGCGATCACCTCGCTCGCGCGATGGGCCACCGAGGCAACGGCTTCGTTCGCATCGAGCGTAATCACCCGTGAGCGCTTCATGAATCGCCGCGTGTGCAACTCGCGCGCCCCCCGCGGATCGCGCGGTCTGCCGCCGCGCCCGACGTGCACGCTTTGCAAGGCCTCGCACCGCGCGCGCGGCACGCGCACCGAACAACCTCGGTCGCGCCGTTGACAGGCCGGGGAAAAGTCGGCACTCCCGAGGGCCAAGCCCCGATGTTATCTCGCACGCTCGGCCTTGTTCTCGCGACGCTGGCGCTCCAGGGATGCGGCAGCCCCCTGGCGCCTCCTCGCGGCACAGGCATTCTCTTCACCGACAGCGACGCCCTCGCCCCCGTCGACGGCGACACGTCCGACGTGCTCATCGGCGTGGTGCTCGACGCGGGCCCGACCGATCGCCCCTCCGTCGACGCCGCGGTCCCCCTCGACGCGTCGCCCGCCGACACCGGCCCCGGCGACGCGCCCGACGCGCCCCTCGTCGACGACGCGCTCGACCTCCCCGACGCGCCCCTCGACGCCACCGTCGATCGACCCGACACGCTCGTCGTCGATGCGCAGCCCGTCGTCGATGTTGCGCCCGATCGCCCCGACGCCGGCGTCTCCGTCGACGCGCCGACGGTCGACGTGCTGCCCGTCGTCGATGTCACCGTCGACCGCCCCGACGCGCCCGTCGTAGACGCCGCGGTCGATCGTCCTGACGTCACAGTCGTCGATGTGCCGATCATCCTCGACGTGCCCCTCCTCCTCGACGTGGCCGTCGATCGCCCCGCCGTGGTCGACGTGCCCGCGGCGCCCGACGCGAGCGCGGTGCCCGCCGACACGGTCGCGTACACGGGCACGTTCTCGGTGCGCACCGACGGGCGCGCGGCGCTCTCGTCGCTGCGGGTGCTCGGCAGCGCGCGCGACGTGTGGGTGCAGATGCCCGCCACGCGCTCGCCCAACCCCGCCCTCGTGATCGGCTTTCACGGCACCAACGGCGACGGGGCGCAGATGCTCTCGGAGTCGGGCGCCGCCGCGGTCATCGCGACCGACAACGTGATCTTCATCGCGCCCACCTCGCGGTGGTTCGGCGGCGAGGGCGCAGACTTCGATCACCCCGGCGGCAACGGCACCTACTGGGAGACCGCCAACAACACGAACCTCAACACCAACGAAGACCTGGTGCTGGTGCGCGCGATCATCCAGGAGGCGCGGCGCTCGCTCGGCGTCGACCCTTCGCGCGTGTACACGTACGGCCACTCCAACGGCGGGTTCATGGCCTACATGGTGGCTCAGTTCATGCGCGACCGCGTGGTGGGCTTCGGGTCCAACTCGGCGGGCCTCTCGCGCTGCAACCCGCAGCAGTCGTGCCGCTTCCGCGGCGTGGGCACCACCTGCGAGGCCCTCGCCACGCAGGCCGGCTGGTGCAACTGCACGGGCCCCGAGCTCCCCGTCGCGGTCCCCACCACGGGGCGTCACACGCCCGGCGTGCTGGTGCACGGCACCGACGACCCCCTCGTGTCGGTGTACCACACCTGCACCCTCGCCTCGCTCATGCAGGCGCGCGGCAACCCGCTGCAGCTCATCGTGCTCGACGGCGGCGGGCACTACCTCTCGACCACCCTCGCCCGCCGCGTGTGGACCTTCCTCTCGCCGTACCGCCTCCCGTAGCCGACGCCGTGATTGCCCGCGAAGGCGATCTGGGCTATGCGTCCGCCGCCCCGATGACGCCCTCGCCGAGACTCGCCGCGCTCGCACTCACGGTACTGGCCGCGGTCGCTCCCGCGTGCGCAACCACGGGCGCTGCAGCGCCCGCCAACGCGTCGGCCTCCGACGCGGCCGACCGCCGCTACCAGCGCGCGATGGACCTCTTCCGCGACGAGTCGTGGCCCGAGGCCACCGAGGCCTTTCGGGCCATTCAGCGCGCCAACGCCACGAGCCGCCTCGCCACCCTCGCCGAGCTGCGCCTCGCCGACGTCGAGTTCAAGCAAGACCGCTTCACCGAAGCCCTCGCGGCGTTTCGCGCCTGGCTGCGCTACCACCCCGGCCACGCCGAGGCGCCCTACGCCCGCTTCATGATCGCGCGCTGCCACGTCGAGCAGATGCCCGAAGACTGGTTTCTCACGCCCCCGAGCTGGGAGCGCGACCTCTCGTCGGCCCACGACGCCGAAACCGCCCTCGCCCGCTTCGTGCGCGACAACGGCACCTCCGAGCACATCGCCGAGGCGCGCCGTCACCTCCGCCGCGTGCGCGAGGTGCTCGCCCGCCACGAGGTCTACGTCGCCAACTTCTACAGCTCGCGCGACCACTACAACGCCGCGGCCAGCCGACTCCTCGGCGTGCTCGCCAACTTCGACGACTCGGGCCTCGAGTCGCTGGCCCTCCTGCGCCTCGGCGAGGTCTACCTTCGCATGAACCGCGCGCCCGAGGCCCGCGGCGCCTTCACGCACCTCGTCGACGCGTACCCGCGCGCGGGCGAGGTCCCCGCCGCGCAGGAGCACCTCCGTCGCCTCGGCCCTGGGCCCACCGTGCCCGTGCGCCCCGAGTCCGCCGTGGGCCCCGCCCCCGACGAGTCGGGCGCCCCCGAAGACGTCGAGCCCTCGACCCCGCGCCCCGAAGGCCCCCCCGCCCAGCGCTGAGACCGCGACGCACCGCAACCACGCTCTACCCACGCACCGATGCCCCGACGATGAACCCCGACGAGCGCTCCGTGCTCAACGCCAACGAAGCCTTCTACGCAGCCTTTCGCGCGCAAGACCTCGTCGCGATGGACATTCTCTGGTCTCGCTCCGCGCGCGTGCTCTGCGTACACCCGGGGTGGGAGCCCCTCGAGGGCCGCGAGCTCGTGATGCGCTCGTGGCGCGCCATCTTCGAGAACGGCGTGCCCGAGGTGACCCTCTCCGACGTGCACGTCTCGGTCTTCGGCTCGGTGGCCTGCGTGGTGTGCCTCGAGGTCATCACCGACGGCGAGAGCGCCCACGAGGGCGCCATGGCCGCCACCAACGTCTTCGTGCGCGAAGAGGGCGGCTGGCGCATGGTGCACCACCACGCCGGCCCCGTGGCCCACGACGACGACGAGCTCGTCGCCGACGACGAGCCCGCCCTGCTCAACTGAGGTCTTCTCGCGCTCAGAAGAGGTGCGAGAGCGACATCCAGGGGAGCACCGCGAGGCTCTCGGAGTACAGCGGCGACTGCGACGAGAGCGGCACGAGCGCGCCGATGTCGGCCGCGAAGCGCCGCGTGTGAAAGCGCATCCCCGCGAGGGCGAAGGGCAAGAAGCGCTGCGCACCGTTGCCGAGGAGCGCCCGCGCGCGGTCGCCCGACTCCTCGGAGAGCTCATAGAACGCGAGCGCCTGGCCGATCACCTTGATGCCGTCGACGATGCGCACGTCGACGGTCGCGTGACCGAAGACCCACAGGCCCCCGAGGCCCGTGCGCTGCGCCGCGTGGAGGCCCATGTGCACGCCCATGCGACCGCTCCACAGCGACACGAGGGGGCCCGTGACCCAGCCCATGCCCGCGTAGGCCCACGTGAACCCGAGGTTCGACGAGGGGCGCTCGCCGTCGGGCTTGAAGGGCACCGTGACGTAGCCCCACCACGACACGGCCACACCCGGGCGCTGAAAGAACGCCACGCGCACGTCGGCCGAGAGGCCCGCGAAGTAGTACGGGACGCCCACCCCCACATCGACCGAGCGCGTGAGCCCGTAGCGCAGCCCCACCCAGCCCAGGTGGCTGATGTAGTGCCCCATGAGGTCGCCCATGCGCATGGGCCGCGCCGTGGGGAGCTGAAAGTGGTGGTCCGCCGCGGCCTCGATGGGCGCCTGCGCGGCCGCGAGCGGCGGCGCGACAGGCGCGACGTTGAGGCGACCGGGCGCGATCGTGGGCCACGCCTCGGCGCGGCGCGGCGGGGCGAGCGTCGCGGGGTCGGGGGCGGGCC
>CAISKJ010001304.1 GCA_903885885.1 uncultured delta proteobacterium | reverse complement strand
CCGGTGCGCTCGAGCAGGGACTCCACCCACTGCGTCGCGCCGCCGGGGACAAGTCGCACGAAGGCCGTGGTGCCCGCCACCGGCCGCACCCATGAGAACAGGTCGGGGCGCGCGTCGATCTGCGCCTGCACCCGCTCGAGGTTCCGGGTGACGATCGCCGTGGTGCGCGCGGCGAGGCGCTCGGCGTGGCGCAGGCCGATCGCCGCCAAGAACTCGCTGGGGCCCGGGCTGCAGATGGTGAGGTAGTCCTTGAAGGTCGCCACGCGCTCGAGCAACGCGCGGTCGCGACACGCCAGCCACCCGATGCGCAGGCCGGCGAGCCCGTAGACCTTGGCCGTCGCGCCGAGGGACACGCCGCGCTCGTACAGCTCCGCCACCGACGGGTTGCGAGGGGCCCCGTACTCGATGCCCCGGTAGACCTCGTCGCCGAAGAGCCACAGGCCGCGACGCCGGCACAGCGCGACGATCTCCTGCAACTGCGCCGTCGTGGTGAGGGACCCGGTCGGGTTGTGCGGCGCGTTGATCACCACCAGCTTCGTCTCCGGGCGCAGCAGGGCCTCGAGCTCGCCCACGTCGGGCAACCAGCGGTTCTCCTCGCGCAGCGCCCACTTCGAGACCGTGGCGCCGGCGGCGACCGCGACCTCGTAGAGCGACTGGTAGGCGGGGGTCATCACCACCACGTGATCCCCCGGCTGCAGGAGCACGTTCATGAAGGCGAAGATCGCCTCCTCGGCGCCGGCGTGGACGAGGGTGTCTTCGGGGGTCAGGCCCTGGAAGAGGCCGGCGATGGCCTCGCGGAGCTCCGGGCGACCGACCGATTCCCCGTAGCCGAGGCCCAGGTCGAGAAACCGCCCCTCCGCCCCCGGTTCCAGGGCCAGCACGTCGCGCACCGTCAGCGAATCGGGGTCGCTGGCGCAGGCGAGGTGCTTCACGGAGAACTCGTGCTTCGCGAAGAAGCGCTCCAGCGCAAACGGGCGAATCTGCATGGGTAGGAAGACACCACGTTCCCGGCGCCGATGCGCTTGCCTTCACCCGGCGTGCGCGACACATAGCGGCGGAATGCCGACGCTCGTCAGGAACCTGGTTGCACCGCGACTGCCTTGCGCATGTCGCCTCCCGATTCCCCGTCTTCAGATCTCCGGAGCCCCGCGATGGATGTGACCGATCGCACGATGACCGCGTTGGGGTTCGAGGAGATCCGCACCGCCCTCGCCAACCGTTGCCGCACCGAGGTCGGCCAGGAGCGCGCCCGCGCCCGTGGCTTCCTCCAGACCCGCGACGAGGTGCAGGCCGCGCTGACGCTGGCCGGGGAAGCCCGCGAGCTCAAGAGCGAGCCGATCACCCTGCCCATTACCGGCATCGTGGACATCCGCGTGGCCATCGACCGCGCGTCGAAGGGCGGAATGCTCGAGCCCCGCGACCTGATGAACGTGTGCCAGGCGCTCTTCAGCTTCGAGCGCACGCACGAGCTGCTGGGCGATCGCAAGGAACGCCTGCCCGGCCTCGCCGCCCTCGGGCACCGGTTGCCGGTGCTCACCAAGATCGCCACCCGCCTCGACCGCAGCTTCGAAGCGAGCGGGGAGATCTCCGATCGCGCCAGCCCCGAGCTCCGCGACGCCCGCGAGGCCGCCCGCTCGTTGCACCGGCGCATCCGCAACCGCCTCGACGAACTGCTGCACGATCAACAGTTCAGCGAGACCCTGCGCGAGAGCTACTACTCGGTGCGCAACGACCGCTACGTGGTGCCCGTCAAGTCGAGCCACCAGCGCGACGTGACCGGCATCGTGCACAACGCCAGCCAGTCGGGGCAGACGCTCTTCGTCGAGCCCACCGAGCTGATCGGCCTGGGCAACGAGCTGGCCATCGCGCAGTCGATGGTGGTCGAAGAAGAGCGCCGCGTGCTGCTCGAGCTCTCGGGCCTCGTGGGTCGCGAGTCGGGCAAGCTGGTCGACGGGGTCGACGCGCTCTCGCAGCTCGATGAGCTCGAGGCCGTGGCTTCGCTCTCGAACGATCTCCACGCCGAGGCGCCCACGCTGGAGCCGGCCGACGGCTCGCTGGTGCTCAAGGGCCTGCGCCACCCGCGCCTCGTCCTCAAGGGCGGGGAGATCATCTCCAACGACGTGGAGCTGGGCGACGCGCGATCCCTCGTGGTGTCCGGCCCCAACGCGGGCGGCAAGACGGTCACCCTCACCGGCGTGGGGTTGTGCGCGCTGATGACCCGCGCGGGGCTCCCGATCCCCTGCGATCCCGGCTCGAAGATGCCCCTCTTCAACCAGGTGCACTCGGCCATCGGCGACCAGCAAGACCTGTCGGCCGGCCTCTCGACCTTCTCGGCTCACGTCACCATGCTGCGGGAGATCACCCTCGCCGTGCGTCGCGGGTCGTTGGTGATGATCGACGAGATCGCCGCCGACACCGACCCGCGCGAGGGCGCCGCCATCGCCACCGCCGTGCTCGAAGAGCTGCTGGACCGGGGCGCCATCGTCCTCGTCACCACGCACCTCGAGGAGCTCAAGGCGCTCGCCCACCTCGACCACCGCTTCGTCAACGCCCGCGTGGGCTTCGACGGCAAGCGCATGTCGCCCACCTACCGGCTGCAGATCGGCTTCGCCGGCGCCTCGTCGGCCATCGACATCGCCCGCCGCGTGGGGCTCAAGGAGTCGATCTGCGTTCGCGCGCACGACCTCGCGACCAACGCCGGCGGTGCGCTCTCGAAGGCCCTGACCGCCACCGAGGAAGAGCGCCGCAAGCTCTTCGAGCAGCGTGACGCCGCCGAGCGAGACCTGAAGGAAGCGAAGGCCGCCCGCGAACAGGCGGAGATCGAGCTCGCCGCGGCCCTCAAGCAGCGCAAGGAAGCCGAGGTGAAGTTCCGCGAGTCGCTCCGCGCCGAGCTCGAGTACGCCCGCGCCCAGATCCGCGCGCTCGTCGAGAAGCTCGAGACCGAGAAGGGCGACAAGGGGCTCAAGGCCGCGCAGACCGCCGCCGCCGACTTCACCCAGCGCATCAACGAGCAGACCGTCGCTGAGCGGAACGCCCGGCAGGAATTGAAGGGCGAGATCCGGGAGCTGGCGCCGCTGGAGCTGAAGATCGGCGGCCGTGCGCGACACCGCACGATGGACACCGAGGTGGAGATCGTCGACCTCTCGGGCGACAACGCCACGGTCACCATGGGCGCGCTCAAGATGCGCGTGCCGATCAGTGAACTGGGCCCCACGACGAAGGCCAAGACGCCCGCGAAGTTCCCCGGCGCGAACAAGGCCGAGGCCCGCATGGAGAAGGTGAAGGAGGTCGCCGCCGCGCCGCTCACCCTCGCCAGCCCCACCATCGACGTGCGTGGACAGCGCGCGGAAGAGGCGCTGCGCAACATCGATCTCTTCCTGGATCGTTGCGTGCGCACCGGAGACGACGCCGCCGTGGTGATCCACGGGCACGGCACCGGGGCCATCAAGCGGGAACTCCGCGACTTCCTCAAGCACTCGCCCTACGCGAAGTCGTTCCGCGCGGGCGACGTCGGCGAAGGCGGCGACGGCGTGACGGTCATCATCCTCTGATGCGCCCGTAGCGACTGGGCCAGGAAGCTCGCCCTGCTGTCAGGGAACGCCTCGGCGCGAGTCTGGACCCCTGACAGCGCCGCCCGGCCGCGAAGACCCTACACGCACTTACGGAATCGGCTCGCGAGGGTCGATTCGGGTTCGAATCCCGGCCAGGGCCTGCATGGGCTCACCACTCTTGTGGTTTTCGCACTCGGGCGGCGCTGTCACCTCGCACTTTGGCTACAAGGCCGCCGCATGAAGCTGGGCAGCCTGGAACTCTCGAGTCCGTTCATCCTCGCTCCGATGGAGAGCATCTCTGACTGTGCCTACCGGCGCGTGTGCTGGGACCGCGGCGCGAGCCTCACCTGGACCGAGATGATCCGCGCGCGAGGCCTGACGCGGAACAACAAGAGCACCTTCGATCTCATCGACACCTTCGATCCCGAGGTGCTCACCGGCGTGCAGTTGATGGTCACCAACGAGAAGGAGCTCATCGAGGCGCTCGGCAAGCTCGAGGGCTCCACGCAGGCCCACTTCAAGAACATCCGGGCCATCGATCTCAACTTCGGCTGTCCCTCGCCGGAGATCATCCGCATCGGCGCCGGCCCCGCGTTGCTCAAGCGCAAGGGCAAGCTGGAGACGATCTTCCGCGCGCTCGGCGAGTGGAAGAAGTCGACCACGCTCCCCATCGGCGCCGTGGGGGTGAAGATCCGCCTCGGGCTCAACCGCGTGGAGCAGGAGCAGAAGGTCTACCTGCCCCTGGTCGAGCTCGCGAACGAGCACGTCGACTACCTCGTGATCCACGCACGGCACGCCCGCCAGGGTAGCTCCGAGAAGCCCACCTGGAGCGCCATCGCCGAGGCGAAGCAGCGCGCGCGCATCCCCCTCATCGGCAACGGCGACATCGTCACCCGCGAAGACTGGGAGCGGCTGTCACGCGAAACCGGCGCTGATGGGGCGTTGATCGCGCGCGGGGCGATTCGGTCTCCCTGGGTGTTCCGCGGACTCAAGGGGCTGGGCTCCGGCACGCCGACCTCGATGGAGGAGATCGACGCCGCCGAGACCCAGTACCTCTCGCTTGCCACCCAGTACGCCACGAAGCCGAAGTTCCTCGAGTGGCATCGCGAAGGCTTCAACCGCATGCGCGCGCGGTTCAAGGGTGAAGCCGAGAAGGATTCCGGCGTGCCCGCGAACGAGCACATGAGCTGACGTTCAGGACGCGTCGACGATCGCTCGGAGCTGCAGGCGATCGATCTTCCCGGTCGCGTTCCTCGGAACGCTCTCGACGCGAAGCCACGCGCGCGGAACCTTGAAGGACGCCAGGCGCTCACGGGCCCAGGCCGTCAGGCTCGCGTCATCGACGTCGCCTGCGACCACTACCGCGACGGGCACCTGGCCCCACTCGCGATCCGCCCGGGGCGCCACCGCCACGTCGCGAATCGAGGGGTGTTCCTTGAGCGCGGCCTCGACCTCCGCCGGGTACACGTTCTCGCCACCCGTGAGGATCAGGTCCATGCGCCGCGCGAAGATCGTCAGGCGCCCCTGGTCATCGAGCCGGCCCAGGTCCTTGGTGCGCAGCCACGGTCCGAGCCCCTTGGCGATGGTCGGGCCGCTCACTTCGATCTCCCCCACCCCGCTCGCGTCGGGCTCGGCGATGCGCACCTCGATGCCCGGCATGGCAGGCCCCGCGGTCGTCCCGTCGGCCGCCTCGAGCACCTCGGTCGTCACCTGGGAGCACGCCTCGGTGAGCCCGTAGGTCTGCACCACCGGCAGCCCCGCCGCGCGCGCCCGCCGCAGCGTCGCCGTGGTCATCGGACCGCCACCGATCAACACCGCGCGCATGCCGCGAAACGGCTTCGCGCCACGCACCTCGAGCACCCGCTCCAGCATGGTGGGCACGAAGCTCGCGTGGGTGACGCCTTCGTCGAGCGCCTCACACGCCCGGGCCGCATCGAAGCGGGCCTCCAGGGCGATCGACGCGCCATACACCGCACACCGGTAGAGCGTCGCCAACCCGCCGATGTGGAAGAGCGG
>CAISKJ010001303.1 GCA_903885885.1 uncultured delta proteobacterium | reverse complement strand
GGGCGCGCAGAAACGCGCTCACCTGCGGGTGGTTGATGAACATCTGCGACCCCATGGCCATGGGCGACACGAGGGGGATGCGCGAGAAGGCCTCGGCCCCTTCGGCGAGCAGCACGTTGACCACCGCGCCCTCGGCGTGGCCGCCCGGGAGCACCGCGATCTCGTTCTCGTCGACGCCCTCCCACCGCAGCGAGAGGAACACGCGCACGAAGCCCTCGACGAGCTCGCGCCGCACGCCGTAGGCCTCGGCGTGGAGCATCGAGAGGCGCAGGTGGCCGCAGCCCACGTGGGCGGGGTTGGTCACGTGCTCGAGCATGATGGGGCGCACCGCGGGGGGCGGCGAGCGCATGAACCGCCGCCACTCGAGGGGCTCGAACACGTGCTCGAGCGCCGCGTCCATGCGACGGTCGGCGCGCAGCGCCATGATGAGCGCGTTGGAGGCGTGCACGTCGGTGTGAAAATAGAAGGTGCCGAAGGCGTCGATGCGCCGCAGGAGGAGCGTGCGCAGGGCGGCTTCGGTGAAGCGCGCGCCGGTGACGCGCTCGAGGGCCCCGAGGGTGAGGAGCAGCTCGCCCGCGTCGCCGCCGGGGGTGCCCACCACGGCGCTGTCGTCGCGCCCGTCGACGCACGAGAGACGACCGCTCACGAGCAGGGCGGCGAGCTTGATCCAGCGGGTGGAGAGGGGGTCGCCGAGGTGGTGCGCGATGTCGTCGCGGGTGAGGGCGCGCTTCGCCGTCTGCCACGTGGTGTCGGCCTCGCGCACGACGCCCACGCGCGACAGAATGGACGGGTCGCGCGCCGTGCTGAGGCCCACCTGGCGCCACGCGACGATGCCGCCCATGAGGGCCGCCACGAAGCGGTGCCCGCGGGCCTCGAGGGCGCGTGCCACCTCGCCGGCGCGCTCGCCGCCGCGGGAGACGAGCACCACCGGGTCGTCAGGGGGGAGCCTGTCGAGGGCCGCGATGGCGTCGTCGTGGGGCACCCAGTCGGAGCCGGGGATGTACCCCAGCGGGCCCGTGAGCTCGTCGGGGGTGCGCAGGTCGACGAGGCGCGCCGCGCGGCCGAGGCGCGACACGTAGTCGGGCGAGTGCATCGCGATGCCGCTCGGGGAGCGCAGCTCCGCGGCGATCCAGTTGACGCGGAACATGCGCTCGGCCGGGGGCACCGCGCCCTGCGTCGGGATGCGCGGATCGTGGAGGCGCTCGCCGTCTGCCATCGCGCGTCAGCCGGCCTGCGGCGCCGAGGGGAGCACCGTGACGAGGTATCGGATGACGTCGGCCGGCGTGATGATGCCCACGAGCTTGTGGTGCCGCACCACGGGCACGTGGTGAATGTTGTTCTCGCGGAGCACGCGCATCACATCGTCGGTGGTGTCGAACTCGTCGACGGTGACCACCGGGGCCGACATGAGGGAGAACGCGGTCACCTCGGGGCCCTTGCCCTGCAGCATCGCGTTGATGATGTCGGTGTCGCTCACGAAGCCGAGCACGCGCTGCTCGACGTCCACGACGGGCGCGCCGCTGATGTGCTGCGCGGCGAAGAGGTCGGCGATGTCAGCGAGCGTCGCCTCGGCGGTGACCGAGGTGACAGGCGAGGTCATGAGGGAGCGTGCGTGTCCACGGTTCATAGCGGTCTCCACTGCGCGCGTGTGTATCACACTGCGCCAGATCG
>CAISKJ010001302.1 GCA_903885885.1 uncultured delta proteobacterium | reverse complement strand
GCACGGGCCCTGCTACATCGGCGACGAGACCTTCGTGGGCTTCAAGGCCGTGGTGCACGACGCCATCGTGGGGTCGCGGTGCTTCATCGGCATCGGCGCGGTGGTCGTGGGCGTCGAGCTGCCCGACGGGACGCACGTTCCCCACGGCACCATCGTTGACTCGGCCGACGCCGTCGAGCGGCTGCCGCGCGCCAACGCGTCGCACCAGGAGTTCAACGAAGACGTGGTGGACGTGAACCGCGGGCTCGCGGCGGCCTACCACGCACTCAACGCGACTGACCCGCGCGTGGCGCCGCGCAAGGTCGTCGCCCCGCGCGCCGCGCCCAAGGTGTGGGACGCGGCGTGGGCGCCCCCCGTCGACAGGGACCGGTTCTGACCCTTCGAGGAGACGACGCAGATGCTGTGGATGGGACTGTTGATCGGCCTCGGGGCCTACGGGGCCTACGCGCTCTCGAAGAGCTTCTTTCGCGTGGGCGAGGGGCACCTCGCGGTGCGCACGACCTTCGGCGCGGCGGAGACCGTGGGCGCTTCGCACACCCTGCGCACGTGGGGCCCCGGGCTGCACACGAAGGCCCCGTGGCAGCACGTGATCGTCGTGCCGATGATGGAGCAGAGCCTCGACCTCGCGGGCGAGCAGGGCGGCCGCACGGCGATGGCCGAAGACGGCACCATCCTGCGCTTCGACTCCATTCTTCGGTACGTGCCCGTCGAGAGTGAGCTCGCGCGCTTTCTCTTCGGCCTGCGCAGCCCCAAGGAGCACATCACGGGGCTCTTCACGTGCCTCCTTCGCAACGAGATCGCCAACTTTCGCGCGCCGGGGCCGAGCGCTGCGCCCGACGGGCGCCTCGACTTCGCGCTGCAGGCGGGCTCCTACGCGCTCATCCGTCGCGAGCGGCAGAAGCTCAACGAGCACATCGAGGCCTTCTGCCGTGACCAGATCGGCGGACGCTACGGGGTGCGCTTCAACGCCGTCGACCTCGCGGACATCCTCCCGCCCGACGAGATCGCCGACGGCCTCAACGCGGTGATCAACGCGCGCACCGAGGTGGAGACGCGGTACCTCCGCGCCGAGGGCGAGTGCCAGCAGCGCCTGCTCGCCTCGGAGAAGGGCGTGGGCATCGCGCGGGCGCGGGCCCTCGCCATCGAGACCGAGATTCGCACCCTCGCGCGCTTTCTGGGCGACCTGAAGCAGCAGGGCACGCTCGACCTGTACGTCGCTCGCCGCCGCGCCGAGGTGCTCGCCGAGTCGCGCGCCGTCTTCGTCAAGGAGCCGTCATGAGCCCGAACCTCTCGCTCGCCCTCGGCGTGCTCCTGGGCCTCGCGGCGGTGCCCGCGCTGGCCGCGCTGTTTCGCGCCTTCACCGTGCAGCTCGAAGACGAAGAGACCGTGCTCATCACGCGCTTCGGCAAGCTCGTGGCGCGGCTGGAGAAGCCCGGCCTGCACTGGCTCCCGGAGCGCGTGATGCCCTGGGTGAAGACCCACACGGTGTCGCTCCGCAAAGACTTTCGCGACTTCAAAGACGTGCACGTGAACGACGCGCGCGGCACCACCGTGACCATCGACCTGTGGCTCGAGGTGCGCATCGACGACCCGGTGAAGGCGCTCTTTCAAGTGGCCGACTGGGACCGCGCGCTGCAGAACCTCGTGGCCCACGCGGCCACGTCGATCCTGGGCAACCGCGAGTTCAAGCAGATCCTGTGCGACCGCACCGAGCTCGGCGCCGTGCTGCGCCACGACATCGGCGAAGAGACCGCCCGCTGGGGCCTCGCGGTGGAGCAGGTGTACATCCGCAACGTGAAGCTCTTGCCCGAGGTGTCTCGGCAGATCTTCGAGACCGTGGCCGCGCGGCTCGAGCGCGCGCGCGACGACATCGAAGAGGGCGGTCGCCTCGCGGTCGCGCAGCTCGAGGCCGACACGAGCGTGCGCGTGGCCGCGCTGGTGGCCGAGGCGAAGGCGCAGTACCCGCTCGCCGTGGGGCGCGCCCTCGACGCGGTGCGCGCCGAGCCCGCTGTGCTCGCGGCCTACAACGAGCTCTACGAGCTGTCGCTCGTGCGCCCGCACCGCACCATCGCCGTCGTGGGCTTCGAGGGCGAGCACCTGCGCGCCGTCGACGCCGCGATGCTCGCGCCGACCCCGGGCGACGGCGACCCCGGGCACGCCCCCGCCATCGCGCCGCTCCACGGGGCCGACCACCGCCGCGTGGAGGCGGGCCACCCCGTCGCGCCGCCGCAGACGCAGGTCGCGCGCAGCTGACGGACGCGCGGGCGCGACGTCTGCTCGCGCTGAGGCCTCGCGCGGGCGGAGCTACGCGGGGCCCCGCAGCGCGACCACGAGGAGCGCGGCGACGAGCAGCGCGACCACGAGCCCCGCGACGACGCGGAAG
>CAISKJ010001301.1 GCA_903885885.1 uncultured delta proteobacterium | reverse complement strand
ACGCATTCACACCTACACGTCATGATTCACACACACCCATGGAACGACGCGTGTGGATCGCCGCCCTCTCGCTCGGAACCCTGCTCAGTGGGAGCGCGCTGATGGCGCAAGGCGCCGTGCAGGAGCAGCCCGCGCGGCGGCTCCTCACGCCGGTGTCCGATGAGCGCTGCGAGGTGTGGCGCGGCGACATCCGCGGCAACGATCCGTCGGCGGAGATCACCGTGCGGCTCTGCACGCGCGAGGGGCGCGTCACGGGCACCTTCTCGTGGTCGAGCCGCGAGAGCGGGTGGGATCACCGCGCGCTCGTGGGCGAGTGGCGCGACGAGGCCTCGCTCCTCGTGGCGCGCGACACCGCGATGATCGAGGCGCACCCCCTCCACGGGTGGACGCTGTGCACCGCCGACGCGTACTCGCTGCGCCGCACGTCGCCCGATCGCCTCGAGGGCACCTACAGCTCGGCGCGCTGCCACGACCACGGCCGGCTCTCGATGACCCGCATCGCGGTGACCTCGTCGAAGCCCGATGGCGAGAGCGCTCCCGCGCCTGCGCCGCGCGTCGTCGAGGCGACGCGGCTGGCGCGGGTCACGGTGCGCGCGCACACGGCCCGCTGCAGCGCCGTGCCGGGGCTGCCGGGCGCGTCGAGCGGGTGGGCGATGGTCGTGGGTGGGGCGATGCTTGCGATGGCCCGGCGTCGCCGGGCCTGAAGGCTCAGCGGCCGCCGAGGCTGGCGAGCGTGTAGATCACGCCGATCGCGAGCGCGAGGAACACGGCGCCATAGGAGATGAGTCGGGGGGCCGACCACGCTGCGTCGTACTGACGCATGAGCTTAAAGTCTTCGGGGAGTTCTTCGGCCTTGTGGTCTGCCATGGGATGCGTTCTCCGGGTGCGGTCTATAAGGTCATTCGTCGCGCGGAGGCAAGCAGAAGCCTCTTCGACGGGGCGCGGGCGGCGCCCTGGTTACGGCCGCTTCGCGCTGGCCACGATGTGATCGACGAAGGGGCCGTAGCCCTGCAGGGCCGTGCGCTGGAGGTAGAGCCCGAGGCCGCGGAGCCCGCCGAGCTCTTCGCCGCCGCCCGCGCGACCGGGGCCGCCGTGGAGCAGCTGCGGGAGCACGGTGCCGGGGCCGAACCACGCGCCCGCGACCTTGGCGTTGGCCACCGTGACGCGGCCGTGGAAGGGCGCGATGCCCACGATGACCTCGGCGGCGAAGGCGCGGTCTTCGGTGTACACGCTGGTGACGAGCCCGCCGCCGCCGCGGCGCACGAGGGCCACCGCCTCGGCCGCGCCGTCGTACGGGACGAGCGTGGCCACGGGGCCGAAGACCTCGTGCGTGTGCACCGCGTCGGCGGCCGCGCCGTGCTCGACCGAGAGGAGCGTGGGGGCGACGAAGTACCCGCGGCCCTCGGGTGCGCCGATGCCCTGCAGCGCGCCGGCGCCGCCGGTGTGCACCGTGGCGCAGTCGGCCACGAGCTTCTCGATGCCCGCGCGCACGTCGCGGAGCTGCGACGCCGTGGCGACGGGCCCCATGGTGACGCCCTCGCTCTGGGGGTTGCCCACCTTGGTGACCGACAGGCGGTCCATGAGGTCTTCGCGCACGGCGTCGAGCTGATCGCGCGGCACGAGCACGCGGCGAATGGCGGTGCCCTTCTGCCCCGTCTTTTGCGTGAGGTCGCGGGCCACGTCGGTGAGAAAGAGCGTCCACGTGTCGTCGCCGCGCTCGACGTCGGGGCCGAGCACGGCGCCGTTGAGGCTGTCGGCCTCGACGTTGACGTGCGTCGACGCGGCCAGCAGGTTGACCTTCGAACGGAGCATGGTGCCGGTGGAGCCGCCGCCCGTGAAGGCCAGCACGTCTTGCGCGCCGAGGCGGTCGAGCAGGTCGCCCGTGGAGCCCGCGATGAGCGAGAACGAGCCCGGCACCATGGCCCCGGAATCGACCAGGAGCTCTGTGAGCCGCCACGCGACGAGGGCCGTGGCAGTGGCGGGCTTGGAGATCACGGGCATGCCCGCGAGGAGGGCCACGGCGGCCTTCTCGGCGGTGCCCCACGCGGGGAAGTTGAAGGCGTTGATGTGCACCGCGACGCCCGCGCGCGGCGTGAGAATGTGCTGCCCCGAGACGCGCGACGAGCGGCCGAGGGCGACGGGCTCGCCGTCGGTGAGCCAGCGCGCGTCGCCCAGCGACTGGCCGAGGTCGGCGTAGGCGGTGAGCGTGGCGGTGGCGCCGTCGATGTCGAACTTCGCGTCGGAGCGCGTGTTGCCGCCGTTGAGCATCGCGAGGTCGAGCAGCTCGTCGCGCTTCGCGTGGAGCGCCTGCGCCATGGCGCGGAGCATCTCGCCGCGCTGCGCGAAGGTGCGCGCGCGCAGCGCGGGGCCGCCCACGTCGCGGGCGTGCGCGAGGGCCGCGGCGAAATCCACGCCCTCGGAGCTGGCCTCGGCGATGGCCTCTTCGGTCGACGGGTTGACCAGCGTGGCGGGGCGCCCCTCGCCAGCGACCCAGCGGTCGCACACGTAGCTCTTCAGCGTCGTCATGGCGCGCGAAGGTAGTCGACCGCTCCGCCCAAGGGAAGCCTCACCGCGCCGCCGCGAGGCCCGCGCGCACGCGCTCGTCGAGGCGCCGCCGGTACCGGTCGCGCGGGGGCGCCGGGCAGCGCAGAAAGGCCTCCCAGTAGCGCCGCGCGCAGGTCGTGT
>CAISKJ010001300.1 GCA_903885885.1 uncultured delta proteobacterium | reverse complement strand
GGTGTGCACCTTCGGGCGCTGCCTCGCGCAGTGCCTGCCGGGGCAGACCAACTGCAGCGGCGCCTGCGTGAACACGCAGAACAGCGCCACCAACTGCGGCGCCTGCGGCACCACCTGCGGCACCGGACAGACCTGCCAGATGGGTCGCTGCGCGTGCGCGGGCCCCGGCGCCGCCACCTGCGGCACCGCCTGCGTGAACCTCACCACCAGCACCACCCACTGCGGGCGCTGCGGCAACGCGTGCCTCGCGGGCCAGTCGTGCCTCACCGGGGTGTGCGCCTGCACGGGCGGCCGTACGCCGTGCACCACGGGCTGCGCCAACCTGCTCGACGACCCGGCCAACTGCGGCGCCTGCGGCCGCGCGTGCGGCGCGGGTCAGGTGTGCGTGCTCGGCACCTGCTCGCCCGTGTGCCCCGCCGGGACGCAGCAGTGCGGCGGCACCTGCACCAACACCCTGCTCGACGGCAACAACTGCGGCGCCTGCGGCCGCGTGTGCTTCGGCGGCACCTTCTGCGCAGCCGGCGTGTGCACCTGCAACCCGGGCTTCACCAACTGCGGCGGCGCGTGCGTCAACGTCACCACCGCCAACAACAACTGCGGCACCTGCGGCAACGTCTGCAGCGGCGGCTCGGCCTGCGCCGCGGGCACCTGCACCTGCCCCACGGGCACCACGCGCTGCGGCACCGCCTGCACGCTCCTCGCGGTCGACCCGAGCAACTGCGGCGCCTGCGGCCGCGCGTGCATGCGCGGACAGCGTTGCCTCCTCGGCACCTGCCGCTGAGCGCGTAGCCTCCCCTCACCCCAACCCCCGAACATCCATCTTGCGCGGCCGCGCGCGACGGCAGACCCTCCGCGGTCATGTCGCGCGCGCACCGCCTCGTCGCCCTCGTCAACGCCCTCGCCGCGCTCGCCGCCTGCGGCGGGCCGACACCCGGCACCACGCTCACTGGGACTGACGTCCCGGTCTCGTCGGGCGACGCCAGCGACGCCGCGCCCGACGCGGGACCGCCGCGCGTGCTGCGCGTCGCGGGCGGGTCCTTCGCCCACACCTGCGCGCTCCTCTCGACGGGCACCGTGCGCTGCTGGGGCGCCAACGACAACGGCCAGCTCGGCGTGGCGGCGGTCGAGAGCCGCAGCCGCTGTCGTGTGCCCGAGGGCACCACCACGCTCCCCTGCGACCCGACCCCGCGCGACGTGCCGGGCCTCTCCGACGTCGCCGACCTCGCCGTGGGCAACGGCGGCACCTGCGCGGTCAAGCGCGACGGCGCCGTGTGGTGCTGGGGCACCAACGACGTGGGCGAGCTCGGTCAGGGCACCAACGACACGTCGCCGCACCCGACGCCCGTGCAGGTGACGCTCCCGCCCGCGCGGCAGGTGGCCTACGGCGCGTTTCACGTGTGCGCGGTGCTCGTCGACAACACGGTGCAGTGCTGGGGCAACAACAAGTTCGGTCAGGCGGGCCTGGCGCCCGCTGCGAGCGATGCCCACTGCGACCCCGGCGACGGCATGCTCGCCGAGTGTCAGCGACGGCCGCACGCGGTCGACGGGCTGGCGGGCGTGCGACAGG
>CAISKJ010001299.1 GCA_903885885.1 uncultured delta proteobacterium | reverse complement strand
GGCGCGGGAGAGGGTGCGGCGCGCGGCGCGAGGTCGTCGCGCGCGTCCATGCCTCGCCGCCCCGCGGCCCCGACGCGCTCGCCCCGCTCCACCCCCTCTCCCGCGCCCTCGCGGGAGAGGGCCGGGGTGAGGGCCTGCAGTACGCACAGGCACCCTCTCCCGCGCTCCGCGTGGGAGAGGGACGGGGTGAGGGCCCCGCACACGCTCGCCGAGGTACACGCCCCGTGAAGGTACTTGCGCTCACGCACCGCACGCCCTTTCCGCCCGACAAGGGCGACAAGATCCGCACGCACCACCTGCTCACGCGCCTCGGGCGCCACGCCGCGGTGCACCTCGCCGCCTTCGCCGAGCCGCCGAGTGACGTGTCGCACGCGGGCGCCCTGCGGCGGCACTTCGCCTCCCTCGCGCTCGTGCCCCTCTCCCTGCGCTGGCAGCGGCTCCGCGCGCTGCCCGCCGTGCTCTCGCTCGCGCCGCTCACGGTGCCGGTGTTTCACCGCCGCGCGATGCAACAGGTCGTCGACGGACTCGTCGCCTCCGTGCGCCCCGACGTGATCGTCGCCGAGAGCACCAGCATGGCGCCCTACGCGCTGCGCCACCCGAGCGTTCCCCTCGTGATGGACTTCGTCGACGCCGACTCGGCCAAGTGGGCCGCCTACGCCGAGGAGGCCTCGCTCGTGATGCGCGCGGTGTACCTCCGCGAGGCCTACACCCTGCGCCGCTTCGAGCGCCGCGTCGCCGAGCGGGCGAAGGTGTCGCTCGTCACCGCCGACCGCGAGCGCACCCTGCTGCGCGAGATCGCCCCGGGCTGCGACGTGCGCACCCTCGCCAACGGCGTCGACACCGACTACTTCACCCCGCGCGCCGCCGCGCCCGAGCGCCCCTCGGCGGTCTTCTTCGGCGCCATGGACTACCACGCCAACGTCGAGGCCGCGGTGTTCCTCGCGCGCGAAGTGCTGCCCCGGCTGCGCGCGCGGCACCCGTCGTTTCACGTGGTCATCGCCGGGTCGAAGCCCGCCCCGGAGGTGCAGGCGCTCGCGTCGCTGCCGGGCGTCACCGTCACGGGCTACGTCGCCGACATGCGACCGCACGTGCAGGGGGCGGCGGTGTGCGTCATCCCGCTGCGCGTCGCCCGCGGCGTGCAGAACAAGGTGCTCGAGGCGATGGCCATGGGCGTCCCCGTGGTGGCCTCGCCCGCGGCCGCCGAGGGCATCGACGCGCAGGCCGACCGCGACCTCGTGATCGCCTCCGTGGGCGACCGCGGCGAGGCCATGGCGAAGGCCGTGCTCGCCCTCGTCGACGACCCCGCGCGCATCGCCGCGCTGAGCGCCAACGCCCGCGCCGTGGTCACCGACCGCTACGGGTGGGAGCCGCGCGCCCTCGAGCTCCGCGCCGTGTGCGAAGAGGCCGCGGGCCTCACCCCCGCACGAGCACCACGCTGAGGTTGTTCGCGGGCATCTCGACCACCTCGCGCAGCGTGAAGCCCTCCCCCTCGGCGCGGGCCACCACGGCCTCGAGGTCGCGCACCCCGTACGAAGGGTCGCGCGCCTTGAGCCACGCGTCGAAGCGCGCGTTGCTCTCGGCGGTGTGCGCGCCGCCGCGCTTGTAGGCGCCGTAGAGGTACAGCACGCCGCCCGGCGCGAGGGCGCACGCCGCGCCGCGCAGGAGGGCTTCGGTGGCCGCCCACGGCGAGATGTGCACCATGTTGATGCACACCACCGCGTCGCAGCGCGCGACGGGCCACGGGTCGCGCACCACGTCGAAGGCCGCCGCGGGGAGCACCCGCCCCGCGCCCTCGGCGCGCCACGCGTCGATGCTGGCGCGCGCGACGGCGTCGGCGTCGGTGGGCTGCCACGTGAGGCCCGGCAGCGCGGCGGCGAACCACGCGGCGTGCTGGCCGCTCCCCGACGCCACCTCGACGACGAGCCCCGCGGGCGGCAGCACGCGGCGCAGCACGTCGAGGATCACGTCGCGGTTGCGCTCACACGAAGGCGAATGTTGCCGCATGGGCGCCGACCATACCCGCCCCGGGCGCGCGCGGTGGCGCCATTGTGAGCACCCCACCGTCCCACGTCGCACCCCGCGGACGCCCCCAATCGGCACAGGCGCTCCGTCGCGGTCCGCGCCGCGGCGCTCCGCGTGGCGCCTTTGCACGCGCGGCGTCGCTACCGATGAGCTGGCCGAATCCTCGCATTGCCGCGCGGCCCGTGCGCGTCGCGCGGCCCGACGACCCCTCCAGCGTGCGAGAGCGAGCGCGGATGCCCATCGAAGAGCCCCTCCAGGTCGCCGTGCTCGGTGACGGCGTCGCGGCTACGGCCTGCGCGCTGCGCCTCGCGCGCAGCGGACATCGCCCCGTGATCGTGGCGCGGCGCGCGCGGTCGATGCGGCGGGGCCACGGCTTCCTCCTCGACGACGCCTCGCGCAACGCGCTGCGGGCCCTCGGGCTCGACGGCGCGCGCGTGGCCGCGCTGGGCACGCCCCTCGCGCGCTACGAGCAGCGCCTCCCGCACGGCGAGGTGGTGCACCTCGCGCCGCTCGCGCCCGGCACCTTCGGCGTCATGCGCGCGGCGCTCATGGCCGCCCTCGTCGAGGCCCTCCCACCCGCCGTGGCGCGCCGCGACGCCGACGTGACGGGCCTCGTGCGCGACGACGCCGGGCGCACCCGCGCGGCCACCCTCGACGACGGCGCGGCCTGCGATGCCGACCTCTTCGTGGGCTGCGACGGCGCGCGCTCCGTGGTGCGCGGCGCCCTCTTCCCCGCGTGTCAGCTCACCACGACGCCCGACGTCGAGCTGGTGGGGCACGTCCGCGACGCGGCGCTCGCGCGGCGCCTGGGCGCCTCCTTCGTGAAGTATCAGCACCCCGAGGGCGGGCGCGCGCTGGGGCTCGTCCCCTGCGGCGACGACCACGTCGTCTGGTACATCCAGCGCGCGCTCGGCCCCGACGCGGCCGCCGCGCCCGTCGGCCCCGCGGCCCTGCGCGCCTTCGCGCGCGACACCGTCGCCGGCTGGGACCCGGCCCTCCTCGCCGTGCTCGACGGCGCCGACTTCGGCCACGTGTACCGCGCCCGCGTCGCCGACCTCGAGCCCCTGCCGCGCCTGCACGTCGCCAACGCGGTGCTCGTCGGCGACGCCGCGCACCTGTTTCTCCCCTTCGCCAGCCAGGGCGTGCGCTTCGCCCTCGACGACGCCCTCGCCCTCGGCGACGCCCTCGACGCGCGTCCGCTCGCCGACGCCCTCGCCGCCTACGAGGCCGCCCGGCGCGGGCCCATTGCGCGCACCGTGGCCGCCGGGCGCGCGCTGCGGGCGCGCTTCGTCGCGCCGCCCGACGACACGTGCACCGTGCCCCTGGCCGACGTCGAGCCGTCGCCCTTCCGCGACGAGGCCGTGCCCCGCGCGCTGCTCCGCGCACGCGCCTACAACCTCCGCTGGGCCACGCTGCCGCCCGACGTGATCCCCCTCACCGCGGCCGATCCCGACTTCGCCGTCGCCCCCGCGGTGCGCGACGCGGTGAGCCGCTACGCCGCCGGGGGCGTGTTCTCCTACGGCCCCGCCGAGGGGCTCCCGGCGTTTCGTGAGGCCTGCGCCCACGTCATGCGCACGCGCAAGGGCGTCGCCGTCGACGCCGCCCGCGTGCTCGCCGTCGACAGCGCCGCCGCGGGGATGCGCCACGTCGCGCGCCTCGCGCTGCGCCCCGGCGACGAGGCCATCATCTTCGACCCCGTCGATTTTCTCTTCAAGGCCGCCGTCGAAGACGCCGGGGGCACCGTGCGGCTCCTCTCCCTCGACGCCTCCACGGGGCGCATCGACTTCGACGCCCTCGCGCGGCTCGTCACGCCCCGCACGCGGATGCTCGGCGTGTGCAACCCGCACAACCCCGCGGGGCGCGTGTTCACCCGCGCCGAGCTCCTGCGCCTCGGCGACTTCGCCGTCGACCACGGGCTCACCATTCTCGACGACGGCGTGTGGTCCGACATCGTGTACGAGCCGGGCACCTACGTGGCCATGGCCTCGCTGAGCCCCGCCATCGCCGCGCGCACCTTCTCCGTCCACGGCTTCTCGAAGACCTTCGGCCTCGCCGGGCTCCGCGTGGGCTACGTGGTCGCCCCCTCGGAGCGGGCCTTCGACGCCCTCGTCGACGCCTCCGCGGCGCGCACGACCATGACGGGCGCCGCCACCCTCTCGCAGGTTGCGGCCACGGCGGCGTACACCGAGGCGTGGCCGTGGGCCGAGCGCTTCCTCGCGCACCTGCGCGCCATGCGCGACCTCGCCCACGGCCGCCTCGCGGCGCTCCCGGGCGTGACGTGCGCGCGGCCCGAGGGCACCTACGTGCTCTTCCCCGACACGCGCGCGGCGGGCCTCCCCTCCGAGGAGCTCGCGGCGCGCCTGCTGCGCGAGGCCCGCGTGGCCGTGGTGCCCGGCGCCGCGCGGTGGTTCGGCCCCGGCGCCGAGGGGCGCCTGCGCGTGGTGTTCTCCACCGCCGAGGGGATCTTGCGCGAGGCACTCGACCGCATCGAGGGCGCGTGGGCGCGCGTGCTCGAGGCGCCGCGCGGGTAGCGGTCGTTTGCGCTTCCGCCCCGTGGGGAGCGCCGTTAGGTTCCGGCCACGATGGCAAACCCGAAGAAGACCAAGGTCACCAGCACACCCGCCGCGCCCGCCGTGAAGGCGGCCGAGCTTGCCCTCCTGGGCGGCGAGCTCCGCCAGCTGGCGGAGATCCGCGCGAACTTCGCGGCGCTCGCGCCCGCGGTGGCGGCGTCGCTCCTCGCGCACCACCACGCCGAGGCGTGCCGCGCCAAGGGCGGCAACACCCGCGCGCTCGAGATCTTTCGCGGGGGGCTCGCGTGGGCGCGCACCTTCAACGATCACCGCGACGACGCCACGCTGTCGCAGGCGCGGGTGCGGTGGTTCCTCGACTGCCTCACGGCGCTCGGGTCGCTGCTCGCGGGCCGCACCACGGCGAAGAACCCCGCCGACGAGAGCGCCTACGACGACGCGGCCAAGGGCGCCGACAAGCTGCTCCGGCGCACGCTGCGGCGGGTGCGCGACGCGGCCGGCACCGACAACGCCTCGCACGCGGCCATCGACGAGGCGGGCGCGGTCGCCGACGCCCTCGACGCGCGCCTCGCGCAGCTCACGCAGCTCGCCGCGCTGCTCAAGAAGTGGATCGCGGCCGACAAGCTCCCGCTCGCGGCCTACGGCATCACGGCGGCCACGGTGACGGCGCTTACGGCCGCCGCGAAGGCCCTCGAAGACGCCATCGCGAAGCTCCCCGCGGCGGGACAGGCCGACCGCGACAGCCCCGCGGTGAACGAGGCCGAAGGGCGCCTGCTCTACGTCATGCGCCCCCTGTGGGACGACCTCTCCGAAGCCCGCGAAGACGGCCTGACGAGCCTGCAGCTCACGGTGTCGCCGGC
>CAISKJ010001298.1 GCA_903885885.1 uncultured delta proteobacterium | reverse complement strand
CGGGCCACCGTGCGCGCCGCGCCCGACGGTGTGGGCGCCACCGAGCGCTGGATCGACGTCGACCTCGACGAGCAGGTGCTGGTCGCCTACGAGGGCCCGCGCCCCGTCTTCGCGACGCTCATCTCGTCGGGGCGTCGCACCAACCGCGGCGCGCCCGAGCGCTTCGAAACGCCCGCAGGGAGCTTTCGCATCGAGGCCAAGCACGTCACCACCACCATGGACGGCGACACCGCCACCGACGGCCCCTACAGCATCGAAGACGTGCCGTGGGTGATGTACTTCCAGGGCTCCTACGCCCTCCACGCGGCCTTCTGGCACGGCTACTACGGGTGGCGCATGTCGCACGGCTGCGTCAACCTCTCGCCCCCCGACGCGCGGCGCATGTTCCTCTGGTCCGACCCGCAGCTGCCGCCCGGCTGGCACGGCGTCAACGCGTCGCCCGCGCGCCCCGGCTCGCGCGTCGAGCTGCGGCACTCGCACGACAATCGCAACGTCGAGTCGGGGCGCCCCTCAGGCGCCGCCGGCGGCTAGCACTTCGACGGCGAAGCACTGCGCGAAGCCCTCGCGCCACGAGGGGTAGAGCAGCGCGACGCCGAGCGCGGCCTTCACGGCGCGGCTGTCGACGGAGCGGTCGTGGCGCAGCGTCTCGACCGCGTCGCGCAGCGACACCGACGGCGGCATCGGGACGCCGAGGCGCTCGACGAGCCAGCGCACCACCTCGCGCTGCGGCACGGGCGCGTCGTCGGCGACGGGAAAGGCCGCGCCGGGCTCGCCGCGATCGAGCGCCGCGAGGCACAGGCGCGCGAGGTCGTCGACGTGGATGCGCGACACCACGTTGTCGCCCCCTTCGGTGATGCGAAACGTGCCCATCGCCACGCGGCGGTGCAGCCCGCGGTGGGGCCCGTAGATGCCCGCCGCGCGGAGCACCACGGCCCCGCGCGCGCGCCACGACGCCTCCGCCGCGAGGCGCAGCGCGGCCTTCGCGCTCGACGGGTCGACGGGGGTGTCGCCGTCGATCACGCCGCGCCGCTCGCCGTACACGCCCGTGGTCGACACGTACACGCTGCGGCACCCGTCGGGCATCGCGCCCGCGACGCGCGCGTCGGTCTCGCCGTCGGGCGGAAACGTTGCCAGCACGTGCGCCCCCGCGGGCACGAGCGCGCGCACGACGTCCCCGGAGAGCTCGGGCACGGCCCGCGCGTCGATGCCCTCTCGGGCGAGCGCGTCGGCCTTCGCCGGGTCGCGCGTGGTGGCGATCACGGGGCGCCCCTCGCGCAGCGCCATGCGCGCCGCGGCGGCTCCGGTGAAGCCGCATCCCAAGACGACGAGGGCGGTCATCGCGGCGCGCGAATCGCGCGGAGCCACGCTTCGAACGCGAGCCTCGTGTCGCCCGCCTCGGTGTAGCGCAGCGCGCGGGCGCGGGCCTCCGCCGCGGTCTCTCTCGCGCGCGGAATCGCTACGCTGGCAGGTGAATCCGGCGGACGCGGCTCCCACGCCGACTTCACGTAGCGCGTCACCGGGGCGGCCTCGGGGCGCGCGGCCACGGCCATCGGCGTGAGCAGCACGATGCCGACCGCGAGCGAGGCGACCGCGTGCGCGAGGGCGGCGAGGGGGCGCCGCTCGTCGCCGCGGAGCACGAGCGCGAGCATCACGGCGGCGGCGACGCCGAAGCCCCACATCGACGCGGGGCCCTTCATGTCGAAGAGAAAATGGCCCGCGTTGTGGGGCACGAAGCCGTCGCGGAGCACGGGGATCATCATCTCGAAGAGGGGCGACGCGTACTCCGTGGGAATGTGCGGAAACGTCGCCGAGGGGAGGCCCGTGATGAGAAACGCCGCGAAGGTCGCCCCGGCCGCGCAGATGGTGACGGCGCGCTGCCACGCGGGCGATCCGTCGAGGCCGCGGTAGATGGCGTCGGCCCCCGCGAGCGACGCGATGCAAAGCGCGGGCACGAGCGTGACGAGGTAGCGCGGCCCCACCTGCCAGCCGCCGCGCCAGTTGTTCATCATGCCGATGAGAAAGGTCATGCCGAAGCAGATGAGCAGAATGGCCGCACCCAGCGCGCGGTCGCGCCGATGCGCAGGCGGGAGCACCACGCTCAGGCACGCGAGCACCGCCATGGTGAAGGCCACGAGCCACTTGCCCACGTCGACGTGGCTCAGCGCGCCGGGGTGCGCCTTCATGGCGAGCGCGAGCTTCACGATCGTGAAGGCGAGCACGCCGCCGAGCGCGGTGCGCACGAGCGTGAGGCGCGACAGGTACACGTCGCTGCCGTCGAGGAGCGCGTTGCCCGACGGCCGCCACGCGAGCATGGCCGCGAGGCCCGCGAAGGTGAGCGCGAACAGAAACGTCGACGGGACGAGCCCGAAGGCCGGGTCGAACCACAGGCGCATGCCCGCGTCCCACGAGAAGGCCGTGGCGCCGAAGAAGCCCTGGGCGATCTCGGTGCGAAACTGCTGGTTCTCGAGGTAGCTGTAGCCGGGCTTGAAGGCGTCGCCGAAGCAGCGCTTGTGATAGAGCATCAAGAGCGCGATGGGGATCATGCCGCCGATGCCAGCCCACACGAGGCGCGCGACGTTGCGCGGGCGCAGGGTGAGCGCGTAGGCGCCGAGCGCCACGACCGCTGCGATCGCTGCGGCCTTCTTGTTGTGCGACTTCACGTACGCCCCGGCGCCGGCGAGCACGGCGG
>CAISKJ010001297.1 GCA_903885885.1 uncultured delta proteobacterium | reverse complement strand
TCGTCGTGCACCTCGATGAGCGTGGCGGTCTTGGAGGAGGCCGCGAGGAGGCGCGAGTCGGCGGGCTCGATGAGCGCGTCGTCGAGGCCGTGCACGAGCACCACGCGCAGGCCCGCGGGGAGCGCGGTCTGCCCCGTGAGCTTGACCGCGGCGCTCGCGAGCATCACCGCGGGCACGGCGCCGTAGCGCGGGTCGGAGAGCATGCGCATGAGCACGGCGGCGCCGAAGGACGACCCCACGACCACCTCGGGGTCGCACTGTCGCAGCGCCGCGAGGCCCTGCTCCATCGGGGCGTCGAGCGCGCGGCGGTAGGCGTCGGCGTCGCGCGACCCCTCGCGCAGGAGGGCGGCGACGGGGCCCGCGTCGAGCTGCGGGGCCGTGACGTCGAGCCCGTCGGCGCGCAGCGCGCTGACCTTGGTGCCCAGCGGGCCGCTCTCGAGCCCGTGGAGGAACAACATACGAACCGGCGTGCTCGCGTCGCGCATCGGGCGAGAGCGTACGACCGAAGGGCGCGCGGCCGATAGGGTGACGAGCGCGCGCGCGGTGCGCTACGGTCCGCGCCATGCGTGTGACGCTCGCTCGATGGGCCCTTGCGGCGGCGCTGTGGTGCGGGGGAGGCCTCGCCGCGGCGGCGCCGTACGAGAACGTTGCGGCGGGCTTCCGCGTCGACCTCGCCGCGCCCGCGGGGATGTCGCTGTGCGTGATGCGTCCGCGGTCGCTGTGGGTGGCGGCCGACTGCGAGGGGGTGGACCCTTCGGCGGCGGAGGCGCTGCCGCCCGCCATCGGGTTCATCGCGCTGGTGAGCGACGGGCCGTCGAGCATGACGCTCATGGGCCTCCACGGCCTCGAGGATCACCCCCACGCGATGCCCGCGGAGCTCGGCGAGGCGTACGCGCGCGGCCTCGCGTCGGGGATGATGCGCCAGGGCGGCCTCGCCGAGCCGCAAGTGGAGAGGCGCTTCGAGGTTCAGCGCGGGGTGCAGGTGATCCGCGCGACGCTCACCTTTCCGCGGGGCAGCGCGCAGAACCCGGAGGAGGACACGCGGGTGACGGCGGCCCTCGTGGGGCGCGCGTCGGTGACCACGCTGGTGGTGAGCTGCAGTCGCGCGCGGCGGGCGCGGGCCGAGGCGCTCGTCGAGGCCCTGCTCGCGCGGAGCCGCGTGGTGGCGCCCGCGGGGCCCATCGTGTGGCAGACGCGCGCCGAGACGACCTCGTACCACGTGGGTCGGGCCGTGGGGCAGCTCGTGGGCTTCGTGGTGATCCTCGCGGCGGTGTTCGCGCTCCTGCGGCGGCGGCGTTCGTAGGGAGACCGCGTGCGTTGACGGGCTTTCGAACGGCGTGATACCGCCACGGGGATGACGTCTCACCGTATGCACGCGCGCACCGACGTAGGCCGCTCGCGAGAGCACAACGAAGACAGCTACGTGTGCGACCCGGTGCTGGGCCTCTACGCGGTCGCCGACGGCATGGGCGGCCACGCGGCGGGCGAGGTGGCGTCGAGCGTCGCGGCCGAGGCGCTCTCCGCGGCGGTGCGGCGCGACCACGATTTCGTCACCGATTTCGCCCACGGCGACGGGAGCGTGCGGCCCGAAGACATCAAGAACCTCCTCGGCGCCGCGGTGAACGCCGCCAACGCCGAGGTGTACGCCGCGGCCCAGGCCGTGGCCGAGCGGCGCGGCATGGGCACGACGCTCACGGCCCTGCTCCTCGTCGAGCGGCGCGCGTTCATCGCGCACGTGGGCGACTCGCGGCTCTACCTCGTGCGCGGCAGCGAGGTGCGCCAGCTCACCGAGGATCACTCGGTGATCAACGAGCTCAAGCGCCGCGGCCGCCTGCGCCCCGAGGTGCTCGAGCGCATCCCCAACAAGAACGCCGTGACGCGCGCCGTGGGCGTGTTCGAAACCGTCGAGGTCGACACGTTTCAGGTGCTGGCGGCGCCGGGCGACCGCTTCGTGCTGTGCTCCGACGGGCTGCACCGGTACTTCGAACACGACAGCGACCTCGCGGCGCTCGCCCAGGGCGACGACGAAGAGGCCGCCTCGCGCATGATCGCCTTCGCCAACGAGCGGGGCGGCGCCGACAACATCACGGCCATCGTGGTGACGCTGCCCGACGAGAGCGCGAGCAGCACCGTGGTGCAAGACCTCACGCACGCGTACACCACGCTGGGGGCCGTGCCGTTCTTTCGCAACCTCGAGCCCCGCGAGCTCATGTACGTGCAGGCCATGGCCGCCGTGCGCGAGCTCGCCGCGGGCGAGTGCGTGGTGGCCGAGGGGCGCTCGGGCGACTCGATGTTCGTGATGCTCTCGGGTCGGTGCACGGTGAAGAAGGGCGACGTCGAGATCGCGCGCCTCGCGCCGGGCGAGCACTTCGGCGAGATGGCCATGGTCGAGCGCGTGCCCCGTTCGGCCACGGTGATCGTGGAGGAAGACGCGCGCCTCCTCGAGTTTACCCGGTCAGACCTGTTTCGCATCTTGCGCGAGTCGAAGGACACCGGCGTCAAGCTCCTCTGGAACATCATTACGGCCCTCGCGGGGCGCCTCCGTGACACGTCGACGCAGCTCGGCGAGGCGCGCGAGGCCCTCGCCGCCGAAGACCTCACGGCGCACCTCTTCATCGAGGAGTTTCACTCCGAGGCGCCGCCCATGTTCGATTCCGCGCTGGTCTACGGCGCCCCGCGCGAGCCCGGCGCCCGCGACACGCTCCCCCTCGACGCCTCCCCGTCGATGCGCCCGCTGGCGCCCGCGCACTCGGTCTCGCAGCGCCCGCGCCCCCTCGACGAATGACCCGCGCGCTCCTCGCGATGGCGCTCGCGCTCGGGTGCCGCGCGCGGCACCGCCCCGAGGTCGTCGTCGATGCGCCCGCCGTCGTCGCCGACGCGGCGATCGACGCGGCCCTGGATGCGGTCGAAGACCTCGCGGCCTCGCCCCGCTGCATCGCCGTCGAGTCCGTGGTCGGCGCCGTGCGCGGCATCGCCGATGGGCGCATTTGCGCGGGCGCCACGGTGCTCACCGACGAGGCGTCGAGCGTCGCGCTCGTGGGCGCGTCTCGCTTCTAGGTCGGCGCGCGCATCTAGGTGCGCGTGCCGAAGCGTGAGGGCGTGTCGCTCGTGGTGGGGCGCGGA
>CAISKJ010001296.1 GCA_903885885.1 uncultured delta proteobacterium | reverse complement strand
GAAGATTAGCAACGGCGCACGGGATTCCGCAGGCGGGCAAAGAAGACTCGCCGAAGCCGCGCTTTATGTGCGGTGAGGGGAGGAGACGCCGCATGGCAACGTGGATCCGTCGCCCCCCGATGGGAGAGATGGATCGACAGACTTTCAGTCGTCGACGAAGAGCTCGTCGACACCACGCGCGCCGACGCAGCGCTCGAGCCAGCGCGCGAGGCGATCGGTGTCGGCCTCGGCGACCAGCACGGCCCGCTGGTGCTCGGTGAACGCGAGCCCCTGGCGCTCTGCGAGGTGCACGATCGCGCGAACGAGGCTGGCCTGCGCGCGCGCCGCGCGATCGACCGCGGCGTCGGCAACCTGCTGGCTCTCGGCCGCCGCCTGCTGGCTCTCGGCCGCCGCCTGCTGGCTGCGATCGGCCATCGCCTGAAGCCGCGCGACGAGCTCATCGGACGACGGGACCAGCGCGGAGTTGACGAAGAAGCGCAGGCGGCCGTCGACGACCGCAAGGTCGAGCCCGAGCACCTTCGAGGCGAAGGCACCGCCCTGCGGGAGCACGGGCTGATACACCTTCGACCCCGACGCGCCGAGGCGCCACGCGCGCAGCGTCATGCTCCGGCAGTCGAAGCTGAAGTACTCGGGGATCTTCAGCCGCGCGTAGTCGCGCACGTTCTCGACGAGATCCTTGTGCTTCTTGCCCTTGTTGCGAACCTCGATCACGAGGTCGATGCCGCGCCCCTGGTCGGCGACGCGCCACGACTCGACGTCGAGGTCGGGGTCACACTCCACCACGGCGAGGATGTCGGGCACGATCACGGCCTCGGCGGGGTACAGCACCGCGAGCTCGCACGCGACGAAGACGCTCCGCCCCGCGCGGCGAAAGTGGGCGTCGAGGTCGGCGGCGGCGCCCGACTTCGCCCGGTAGTGCCGCACGCCCTCGGACATCGACTCGCGGTACTCGTCGAGCACGGCGAGAATGGCGTCGACGGCCGCGTCGCGCTCCGCGGGCGCCATGCGCGCCCACACGGCCTCGTCGGGCGCGACGATCCGCGGGTCGTCCCATACGCGCCGCGCGGCAGCAGGTCTCGTCGACGAGGTCATCGCCGCGATCGTACCGCACCACAACGACGCGAGCGACGCCCCTCAGGCCACGTAGCGGTGGGCGAAGTACCGGTGCGGGTGCGCGCGCACGTACGCGACGACGCGCGCGATGCCCTCGTCGAGGGTGACCGCGGGCGCCCAGCCGAGCACGGCGCGGGCGCGGCTCGCGTCGCCCATGAGACGCTCGACCTCGCTCGCGGCAGGACGCACGCGCTGGTCGTCGCACACGACAGGGAGGTCGAGGCCCAGCACGCGGAGCACGCGCTTCGCGAGGTCGCCTACGCTGATCTCGCGGCCGCTGGCGAGGTTGAGCGTGCGCCCGATGGCCTCGCGGCGCTCACCGGCGAGCAGAAAGCCCGCCACGGTGTCGGTCACGAAGTTGAGGTCGCGCGTGGGGTGCAGCACGCCGAGGCGCACCTCGGGGCGCGTGAGGGCCTGCGACACGATGGCCGGCAGCACCGCGCGCGCCGACTGCCGCGGGCCGTAGGTGTTGAAGGGCCGCACCGTCACCGCCTCGAGGCCGAAGGAGCGGTGAAAGCTCTCGACGCACTGGTCTGCGCCGATCTTGCTGGCCGCGTACGGTGACTGCCCCACGAGGGGGTGATCTTCGGTGATGGGCACGGTCTGGGCGGTGCCGTACACCTCGCTCGTGGAGGTGTGCACCATGCGGGCGCCGTGCTCGAGGCACGCCTGCGCCACGTTGAGGGTGCCCATCACGTTGCTCTGAAACACCTGCGACGGGGCCACATACGACTGCGGAATGGAGATCACCGCGCCCAGGTGAAACACCACCGCGCAGCCCTTGGAGGCCATGCGCACCATGTGGGGGTCGGTGAGGTCGCCCGCGTGCACGCGCACGGCGTCGCGCACCGCGCGGGGGAGCTCGTCGAGGTTGCCGAGGTCGGCGCGGCCGCTGTAGCGCACGAGGGCGTGCACCTCGTCGCCGCGGGCCACGAGGGCCTCGACCAGGTGGCTCCCGATGAAGCCCGCAGCGCCCGTCACCAGTACTCTTCGCGTCGTCACGGGGGCGACCTTGTCGCCGACGCGCACGCCCGGTCAAGCACACTCGCGCGGGGGCGCAGTTGGGGGGCGCTCGGCCGTTGCGTTGGCGGGCCAACGGTGTCAGAAGGCGCGTCCAGACGATGATTACCCTCGAGAGCCTCACCAAGCGCTACGGGCCGAAGATTCTGTTCGAAGACGTGTCGATGACCTTCGACCCGGGCAAGCGCTACGCGCTCGTCGGGGCCAACGGCGCGGGCAAGTCGACGCTCCTCAAGGTGATCTCGAAGGAAGAAGAGTCCGACAAGGGGAGCGTGCAGATCAACGCGCGCCTCAAGGTGGGCGTCCTCAAGCAGGACCACTACCACTATGACAAGTGTCGCATCCTCGACACGGTGCTCATGGGCAACCGCACCCTGTGGGACGCGATGCAGGAGAAGGACGTGCTCTTCGCCGGCGAGATGACCGACGAGGCCGGCATGCGCCTCGCCGAGCTCGAGTGCACCGTGGCCGAAGAAGACGGCTACACCGCCGAGCCGCGCGCCGCCGAGCTCCTCGAGGGCCTGGGCATTCCGACCGAGCAGCACGGCAACATGCTCGAGAGCCTCGCGGGCGGCTACAAGCTCCGGGTTCTTCTCGCGCAGACGCTCTTCGCGGGCGCCGACGTGCTGCTCCTCGACGAGCCCACGAACCACCTCGACCTCGACTCCATTCGCTGGCTCGAGTCGTACCTCACCAACGACTTTCGCGGCACGCTGCTGGTCGTCAGCCACGACCGTCACTTCATGAACGCGATCGCCACGCACGTGGCCGACGTCGACTTTCAAACGGTGACCGTCTACACGGGCGACTACACCAGCTTCGTGGAGCAGAAGACCACGGGCAAGCGCCAGGGCGAGGCCGACACGGCGCAGAAGAAGAAGCGCATCGCCGAGCTCAAGGAGTTCGTGGCGCGCTTCGGCGCGAGCGCCAACCGGTCGAGCCAGGCGCAGTCGCGCGTGAAAGAGATCGAGAAGCTCGAGGCCTCGATGGTGGTGCGCCGCTCGAGCGTGGTGCGCCCGTACGTGAAGTTCGAAACGACGCGCAACTCGGGCCGCGACGTGGTGCGCGTGAACGGGATTTCGAAGGCCTTCGGGCCCAAGAAGGTCTTCACCGATTTTCACATGAGCATGATGCGCGGCGAGCGCCTCGCCGTGATCGGCCCGAGCGGCATCGGCAAGTCGACGCTGCTCAAGATGCTGGTGAACGAGTACAAGCCCGACGCCGGCGAGGTGATCTGGGGCCACGAGACCTCCGTGGGCTACTTCGCGCAGGACCACCACGAGGCCCTCGAAGCGGGCTTCACCGCGTACGACTGGCTCCGCCGCTTCGACGAGACGGCCACCATCGAGCAGGTGCGCTCGGTGCTCGGCAAGCTGCTCTTCAGCGGCGAGGCGGGCCTCAAGAAGACCGAGAACCTCTCGGGCGGTGAGGCCGCGCGCCTCGTGCTCGCGCGCCTCATGCTCCAGAAGAACAACGTGATGCTCCTCGACGAGCCCACGAACCACCTCGACGTCGAGAGCATCGACGCCCTGCTCGAGGCGCTCGTGGCCTACCCCGGCACGGTGATCGTCACGAGCCACGACCGGCACTTCGTGAGCCGCCTCGGCACCCGCGTGCTCGAGCTCTCGGAGCGCGGGCCCAAGCTCTTCAACGGCACCTACGAAGAGTTTCTCTCGGCCCAGGGCACCGAGTACCTGCGCCGCTGACCGTCACCGTCGGCGCGTGAGCCGCGCCAACGCGCCGACGCCCGCCAGCGTCATCGCCGCCCCCAGCGCGACGGCCTTCGCCCCTCCCCCAACCCGACCCATCGTGAGCACCGCGCCGGTGGCCGCCATCGCGTGCGCTACGAGCGCGGGCAGCAGCGAGCCCGCGCGCCGCGCGAGCCACCCGTAGACGGCGCCCGCGACGAGGGCCGACGCGGCGCCCCACGGCGCGCCCCGCGAGAG
>CAISKJ010001295.1 GCA_903885885.1 uncultured delta proteobacterium | reverse complement strand
GGGAGCCCACGCGGCACCCGCCCGCGGGGAGCGTCGCGCGGAGCAGCTCGGGCACCTCGACGCCAGCGCCCACCACAACCAGCACATCCGCGGAGGGATCGCGGGCGAGGGCCTCACGCGCGGCGGAGAGCAGCTCGGGCGCGCGCAGCGCGGCGGCGACGCGGGGAGGGAGCGCGCTCACGTCGAGGCCCCCGCGGAGCGCGCGCGCACCGCCGCGTCGATGATGTCGGCCAACAGATCGTTGCGGGAGAAAGACGCGGCCGTGCGCCTCGACGCGGTGTCAGTCGCCACGGCCGCGAGCTCTTCGCGGCGCGCAGCAACCCATGCGTCGAGGGCCGCGATGGTGCCCGCGGGTACGTTGCGAATGTAGAGAACGCCCGTTGTAGCGGGCACCTCGACGGGGGGAGCGGCCTTCAGTGTGCGCTTCGCGCGGGGTGTGCTTGCCATGTGCGAGCACTACCACAAGCGGCGTGTTTCGGGCAACGCGCGGCGTCGATTGCGATTGTGCTAGCAGCACTGTTGACACCTGCTAGCAGCGTTGCTAGCTTTGTCTTCGCCGCAACGACGCGGCCCCGAAAGGCCCTCGCAATGAACACCTCGACGCTCACTCTCCCCGCCGCCCCCGCCAACGACAACGCCGCGCACTGCGAGGGCTGCGACGCCCCCGCGAACCGTAGCGGCCTCTGCGACGGGTGCGACGCGGAGCTGTGCGCGCACCTCGACGCGGGGCGCTACTTCGCGGCGGGCGACGACGAGGGGATGCTTCTCGCGGCGGGCGTGTCGGTCGACGATGGCGCGCGCTTCGCGGCCGATGACGGCGCGACGGGCGTTGCCTGCACTACCTGCGACGACACCCGCGAGTTTCACGGGGAGCCCACGCGGCACAACCCGAGCGGCGTGCACGACTGCCCCGACTGCGGGTGACGCACCGGGCGGGGGGCCCGCGCGAGCTGCTCCACGCGGAGCGGTTGGCGCGGCCCCCTCGCACGATGCGAGGCCCGAGCACACCACCAGCAACCACAGGAACCCGACGCACCATGAACCTCAACACCTCGACGCCCGCCAACGACCGCACCGACCACACCGCGCACACCGTCGCCCGCGCGATCCTGTCGACCCTCGACGCGGCCTCCGCCGCGTTCGTGCTGGCCACCGTCGCCAACTTTGCCCGCGCCATCGTCGACGCCGCGGCGCTGCTCCGTCGCGACCCGAGCAACGAAGGGCGCGCCATGTCGCGTGGGATGCTCGCGGGCGCCGTCGAGGCCTTCGACAAGCGCACGCTTGGGGCCACCGACCCGAGCACGCACACCGCCGCGCTCGCGGCCGCGTTCTGGTTTGCGTCGCCCGCCGAAACGGTCGCGGCCTTCCGGCGCGACGACATCGCGCGCGCCACCGTCGAAGAGCTCGCGCGCGGCGCGCTGGCGCGCGTCGAGGCCCTCCGCGCAGAGAGCGCGGGCGAGCTGCTCCCCGTCGAGGTGCCCGCGGCCTCGACGGCGCGCGAGAGCAACGACGGGCCCGAGCTGCTCCCGCTGGTCGCGCGCGTGCTGTACTACTCGGAACCCGCAAACGCGGGCTATGGCGACGTCGCGTCGGGGCTCGCGGCGCTGGTGGGCAACCACGCGGACGGGGAGGATGGCGCGGGGCTCGTGTACGGCCTCGCGGCCCTCGCGGGCTACAACGCCAGCGCGGCGGCGGAGTGCGTGAAGGTCGACGCGGCGCGCGCTTCGCTCCGTGGCGCCCTCGACGCCCTCGACGCCGCGGCGCTGGTGGCGCGGCGCACGCTCGCGGCCTTCGAAGCGCACGACCCCAACGCGGCCCCCTACACGGCGAAGGTGCGCGCGGCGTAGCTCGGGCGTCGGTCGGTGCTCTCGCACGTCGAGGGCACCCGCGGCCGCCCGAGCTGCTCCCCCCTGGCCAGCGCGGCGCGCACAGCAACGCCACCAGCAACGGCGCCGTCGAGGCATTCCCGCGGGCCAGGGGAGGGCGCAGAGTTCCGCAACGTTCACCCCGCGGGCGACGTCGAGGGAACGCCAACGCACGCCAGCGCCAGGGCGCGACGGGGTGCAAAATCGGGCAAAGTTCCAAGAGCGGGCGACGTCGAGGGCCTCCCGCGGGCGGAGTGCATCGCCCCGTCACTGCGGCCCCGCTGCGCCCGCACGGCGCGCGCGGCGCTGGCGTTTCGAGGGCGGGCGACGGCGGGCCCGTCGAGGCCCTCCCCGTGAACCCGCGCGCGCCACCGTTGCGAGCTCGGGCCCGTCGCGGTGCCCGCTGGCGTCGAGGTGCTCCCCCGTTCTCGAGAACGGCCGCGGGAGGGAGCAGCCGGCCCGAGGTCGACGCGGGGCAGCTCGGGCCCGTCGAGGTCGACGCGTCGACGGGAGCAGCTCGCGACGCTGGCGTTGGCCAGGCGCTCCCCGTCGAGGTGCTCACCACGGGGAGCAGCTCGGGCCGCGTCGCGCGAGGCCTCCGACGACGGGCCCGTCGCGGCGCTGGCGTTCTGCAGCTCGGGCGCGGCCCGTGACTGCGACGCCCCGCGGCCTCGACGGCGCGCGCGTGACTGCGGGTGATGCTCGG